>JABUSR010000073.1 GCA_021442645.1 Ruminiclostridium sp. | reverse complement strand
TTCATAAAGTCGGCAAACATGAGCAGGCCGCCCTCATAGGTCTTCATAAAGATATTTCCGGTGAAGCCGTCGGTGACCAGCACGTCGACACCGCCCAAAATAGCCTCCCGGCCCTCGATGTTGCCGATGAAGTTGATCCGGCCCTCCTCATGGGCCTGGCTCAGCAAGGCATGGGCCTCCAACTGGAGTGCCAACCCCTTGCTCGGCTCCGTGCCGATATTGAGGAGACCCACCCGAGGATTTTTCAGTCCCAGGGTACGCTTGGCATAGTAGGTCCCCATGAAGGCGTACTGAAGCAGATACTCCGGCGTACACTCGGCAGTTGCACCGCAGTCGATCAGGACAAAGCCACCCTCATAAGTTGGGACAACAGGGCACATAGCCGCCCGGCGGATTCCACGAATGCGCTTGACCATCAAAGTAGCCGCAGACAGCAGTGCACCGGTTGACCCGGCAGAGACGAAGGCATCAGCCTCCCCGTCCTTAAGTTTCTGCAAACCCACAGTCATGGAGGAATCCTTCTTCTCCTTAAAGGCCCGGGCGGGGTTATCCTCCATCGTGATGACCTGAGAAGCAGGTAGGATCTCGATTCCTTTGGGAACCTCCTGATGGCCCAGTTTGTTAAGGCAGGCCATAATCTCCTCGGGCTTGCCGGAGAGAACTACCTCCACGCCAAGCTTTTCAGCGGCCTGAACGGCACCCTCCACGGGTGCCATCGGGGCGTTGTCTCCGCCCATAGCGTCCAGAACAATTCTCATATCGTTTCCTTTCTCAGTGGGTCATTCTACATCTAAGGCCGCTAGGATCCCCAGTCCCCTTTGGGAGAGTTCCGCATTCTTATTGCGCTTGCCTTTCACCCGGTACCCCAGAGGGGGCATGATGCCGAAGTTCACATTCATGGGCTGGAAGTTTGCCACTGACCCGTTGCTGACATACAGGGCCAATGCACCAATAGCCGTCTCCGGGGGGAAATCCACGGCGGGCTTTCCCAGCAGCCGTCTTGCCAATTCCAGTCCGGCCAGACAGCCGGAGGCTGTGGATTCCACATAGCCCTCCACGCCGGTGATTTGCCCGGCAAACATGATTCTCGGCTCAGCCTTCACGCGATAGTACCGATCCAGCATCCGTGGGCTGTCCAGGTATGTGTTTCGATGCATCACACCATAGCGCACGAACTCGGCATTTTTCAGGGCGGGGATCATGGTAAAGACCCGTTTCTGTTCCGGCCAGGTCAGGTGGGTCTGGAAACCCACCAGGTTATAGATGGTGCCATCGCTGTTGTCCCGGCGGAGCTGCACCACCGCAAAGGGTTCCTTCCCGGTCTTGGGATCCCGTAGGCCCCGTGGTTTTAAGGGCCCGTAGCACAGAGTCTGCTCTCCCCGACGAGCCATGACCTCCACGGGCATACAGCCCTCAAAGACGTTTTTGTCCTCAAAACCATGGACATTGGCTTCCTTAGCGGTACACAGTTCCTTCCAGAAGGCCAGATACTCTTCCTGTGTCATGGGGCAATTGATGTAATCAGGGGTCCCCTTGTCATAACGGGAGGCAAAGTAAGCGCTCTCCATGTCCACACTTTCAAAGGTCACCAAGGGAGCCGCCGCATCGTAGAAATGCAGATAGCCGCTCTCAGGATATCGGTGGGCGATGGCCTCCGCCAATGTGTCCGAGGTCAGTGGGCCGGAAGCCACGATGACCTCGCCTTCCTCAGGCAGTTCTGTGACCTCACCCTCTACCACCGTAATCAGGGGATGGCTTCGAATCACATCGGTGATGGACCGGGCAAATCCCAGCCGATCCACGGCCAGGGCACCGCCTGCAGCCACTCGGTATTCATCCGCACACCGCAGGATCAAGGAGTCAAGCCTTCTCAATTCCTCCTTCAGCAGGCCCACCGCATTTTCCAATTGGTCAGATCGAAGAGAGTTGGAACACACCAGCTCACCGAAGAGGTCTGTATGGTGCGCAGGTGTCTTCTTTTTCGGCTTCATCTCATAGAGGGTAACGGAGATTCCACGGCGGGCCAGCTGCCAGGCGGCCTCACAGCCAGCCAGGCCTGCACCGATCACAGTTACCTGCTGGCTCATTCCTGACCCTCCGCCGGGGCCTTGACTGCCGCCTTTTTCATGGTTTTCTTACCGGTCGTCTTCTTAGCCGCCGTCTTTTTTGTCGGTTTCTCGACGGCGTCCTTTTTTACCATCTTTCTATCGGCAGTCTTCTTCTCAGCAGTGGTCTCAGCCGCAGCACCTTCCGCTGCGTCCTCTGTCTTCTTTTTCCGATACCCGCCCCGCTTCTCCTCAGGAACAAATGCCGTGCAGGACTCGTTAATACAGAAAGGTTTTTTGAAGCCTCGTCCGGATTTTTTAAACATGGTCCAGCTGCAGGCGGGACAGCAGTCCTTCACCGGCACGTCCCAGGTCATAAAGTCACAGGCCCGGCCCAGCTTGTCGCCGTTGCGCTCACAACCATAGTAGGTATACCCGTTGCGGGAAGTTTTCTTCAGCATGCGGCTGCCGCACTTGGGACACTTACCGGGCATCTCAATGACCAGCGGCTTGGTGAAGGTACACTCAGGGAACCCCGGGCAGGCCAAGAAGCGGCCGAATCGGCCAGACTTCACCACCATCTGCTTGCCGCAAAGGTCGCAGGTCTCTTCCGAGACCTCATCCGGGACCTTGATACGGACCCCATCCAGGTCCTGCTCCGCCTTGACCAGTTCCTGCTGGAAACCACCATAGAAGTCGCTCAGGACGTCTTTCCAGAATTCCTCTCCACTCTCCACCTTGTCCAGGCGGTTTTCCATGGAGGCGGTGAAGTCGTAGTCGGCTACATCATGGAACTTGTCCTTCATCAGGTCGGTGACTACCTCCCCCAAAGGAGTGGTATGGAGATACTTTCCGTCCTTTACCACATACTCCCGGGCCATGATGGTACTGATGGTGGGGGCGTAGGTAGAGGGGCGGCCGATGCCCTTCTCCTCCAGGGCCCGGATGAGGGTAGCCTCAGTATACCGGGTGGGGGGCTGGGTAAATTTCTGCTCGGGCTTTGTGTTGGAACACTTGAGGGGTTCACCCTCCTTCAGATTCGGCAGAGGGGCAGAGATCTCGTTGGTCTCCTCGTCCTTTCCCTCTTCATAGACCGCCAGAAATCCGGGGAACTTCACCTCGGACCGGCTGGTTTTGAAGAGGTACCCGGCACTCTCCACCTCAATGCCCACGCTGTCGTAGATGGCGGAGGCCATTTGGCTGGCCAGGAATCGGCTCCAGATGAGCTTGTACAGGCGGTACTGCTCCGAGGTCAGGTCTTTTTTGACCGACTCAGGGGTAAGCGCCACATTGGAGGGCCGGATAGCCTCATGGGCATCCTGGGCCCCGGCCTTTGTCTTGAATCGGCGGGGCACGTCAGGAAGATACTGCCGGCCATACCGGGCTGCCACGAAAGAACTGGCTGCGGCCACAGCCTCCTCGGAGATTCGAAGGGAGTCCGTACGCATATAGGTGATAAGGCCCACAGTGCCCTCTCCCTCAATATCCACGCCCTCATAGAGTTGCTGAGCGATGGACATCGTCCGCCGAGGGCTCATGTTCAACTTTCGGCTGGCCTCCTGCTGGAGGGAACTGGTGATAAAGGGCGGTGCGGGAGCCCGGCTTTTGTCCTGCCTCTTGATGTTGCTGACAGAAAAAGGCATGTCCCGGATGCTGTCAAGCACCTGGTCCACCTGCTCTTTGGACTTGAGCTCCATCTTCTTTTCCCGTCCCCAGAACTGTGCCTTGAAGGAGCCCAGGTTGGGTGCGATCCGGTCGAAAGATGCCTCCAGCGTCCAGTACTCCTCCGGTACAAAAGCCCGGATTTCTGCCTCTCGCTCAGCCACCAGACGGGTAGCTACGGACTGGACCCGGCCGGCAGACAGGCCCCGGCGGATCTTTTTCCACAGCAGGGGCGAGAGCTGATAGCCTACAATTCGGTCCAGAATGCGGCGGGCCTGCTGGGCATCTACCAGATTCTGATCAATCTCCCGGGGGGCTGCGATGCTCTCGGTAACCACCTTTTTCGTAATCTCGTTAAAGGTAACTCGGCTGGTCTTACCATCCGGCAAATCCAGCAACTCCTTTAGATGCCAGGAAATGGCCTCGCCTTCCCGGTCCGGGTCGGTAGCAAGATATACCCGCTGACTGGCATCTGCCGCACCCTTCAGGGCCGCGATGGTCTCCTCCTTCCCCTTGATGGGCTGGTAATCCGGCTCGAAGCCGTTCTCCAAATCTACTCCCATCTTGCTTTTGGGCAGGTCGCGGACATGCCCCATAGAGGCCAACACCCTATAGCTTGGCCCCAAATATTTCCCGATGGTCTTTGCCTTGGCCGGTGACTCTACAATCACCAGATTCGTCTTTGCCACGTTGCAACCTCCGTGTTTCTTCCTGTCGTTGTATGCTGTCATCCCAACGGGATGTTCTTTACTCTTTCAATAAGATCGGGGTGGAAAATCGCTTGCCGGTCCCCTGTTCTGCCAACTGACGCACCTGCAGCATAGTCAGAGCTGACATCACCCGTCTGGCAGGGATTTCGGTCAGTTCCACCAGATCGTCGGCCGTGAGGCTCACTCCTCCCTGGAGTGCTCGGATCAGGGCCGCCTCGTCATCGGTGAGGGCCTCCGGATCCTCCCGCAGGTCCACGATGAGCCCCGGGGACTTCTCCTGTGGCTCCAGTGCCGGTTTCTCTGCTTTTTTTACTTTCCGCTCTGTTTCGACCGCTGGAATCGTCTCCTCCCGGTAGGCGTGAAGCCGGGCTTCCTGGTCCTGCGGAGGCAATTCCCCTTCGGGATGGATTTTATCCGGGTAGAGGAACTCGTATTCCTCCAGAATATCCCAGGCATCCCGGACCAGCCTGGCCTCACTTTTACGTATGAGACTATTGGGGCCCTTGGACAGAGCGGAGTTGATTGCGCCCGGCACTGCGAAAACATCCCTGTCCTCCTCAAGAGCCAATCGGGCGGTAATAAGGGACCCGCTGGTCTCCGTTCCTTCTACAACCACCACACCGAGACTCAGCCCGGCCAGAATCCGGTTACGGGGCGGAAAATTGGTCCCTCTGGGTTCCGTCCCTGGGGGATATTCAGAGATCAGTGCCCCTCGGACGGCCACATCGTCATAGAGATCTCGGCTGCCGGCGGGATAGATCACGTCGATTCCGTTGCCCAGAACAGAAATCACCCGTCCGCCGCCCATAAGAGCCCCCTTCAGAGCCGCAGAGTCGATTCCCCGTGCAGAACCACTAATCACCAACGCGCCCTGACGGGCCAGATCCAGGCCCAGTTTCTGGGCTGCCATGATCCCGTAAGGACTGGCATCTCTGGCCCCTACAACGGCGATGGCTACCTCCTCATCCAGCGCCGGCAGTTGACCCTTCACATAGAGCACACAGGGCGGATTCTGAATCTGCCGCAGCCGCTCAGGATACTCTGCATCCTGGATAGTCAGGATCCGAATCCCCAGTTCCTGGCATGTCTGAAGGATCCAATCCACCTCTGTCAGGTCCTTATTCAGCAGGGCCTGACGTGTCGGCTCCGGCAAGCCTGTGATAGCGTCATAGGCCGCCTGATCTGCGTGATAGGCACGGTCCGGCGTGCCAAAATGGTCTAAAATGCGGGCAGCATACCGCTCCGGAAGTTTCCCCCGGGTACTCAGCCATAGCCAGTGTCTCACGGTACTCATACATGCCCACTCCTTGTCTGTTTATAAAAGCGCCCCACAGCACATCTGCCACAGGACTACCGTACCGGCCGCAGCGGCATTCAGCGACTCACACCGGTCGGTCATGGGGATTTTTACAGTCCTCGCGCTCGCCTCCAGCACTGCCTGGGAGACCCCTCTTCCCTCGCTGCCAATAACCACAGCAGCCTGGGCCAGGTCCAGGGCTCGGATGTCCTCGGTGTCCTCCCGCAGGGCGGTAGCGTACAGGGGCAGGTCATGACGGTCTAGCAGGGCCCTCAGGCCAGTCAAATCCCCCTCCCACACAGGGAGGCGGAAACAGGCCCCCATCGTGGCCCGGATTGTCTTGGGGTTCCATGGGTCTGCGCAACCGGGTAGCAGAAAGAGCCCGTCGGCGCCGAAGGCGTCCGCTGTTCTCCACAGGGTCCCCAGATTTCCCGGATCCTGGAGCCCGTCCAGCACCAGATATCGGCCGCCGGATACCTGCTCCGGCAGGCCCTGAGGCGGAAGAGCACAGAGGAAGAGCACCTTCTGGGGGGTCTCCGTGGGGGCCACTGCCTTCAGCAGTGCCTCCGGGACCTCCACCAGGTGCACTCCCCCGGGCAGGTCCTGGGGAGGCTGCCACCCCTTTGCATAGACCAAAGTCTGGATCTCTGCTTTCCATTTCAGGGCCTCATACAGCATTTTCGGTCCCTCACAGACCATCTGCCCGCTGCTCCGCCGGTACTTTCGGTCGGCGGTCAATTTGCGGATATGAGTCATGAGTGGATTGGTTCGGCTTGTGATTTTTTCCATGGTCAAGCGGGCTCATGGCCCTTCCTTTCGTCTCGGCACAAAGCCCGGGCAGACTGCTCTGCCGGCAGTTTGGGCCGCCGTTCTATCCCGCCGGACACTCCGGCAAACTGCACAACAGCATACCGACAGAATTCTGCCGGTATGCTGTGTAACATCAATCGATTGGTTTCATGGTGGGGAAGAGGATAACGTCGCGGATAGAGTCCGCACCGGTCAGCAGCATGACACAGCGGTCAATGCCGATACCAAGGCCGCCCGTAGGGGGAAGGCCATATTCAAGGGCATTGATATAGTCATCATCCATCATACCAGCCTCTTCGTCGCCCTTGGCGCGCATCTCGACCTGCTTCTGGAAGCGCTCTTTCTGGTCGATAGGGTCGTTCAGCTCAGAGAATGCATTGCCCATCTCACTGCGGCAGATGAAGAGTTCGAACCGCTCGGTGAGCCGGTGGTCCTTGGGGGAACGCTTGGCCAAGGGAGATACATCCACGGGGTGCATGGTGATAAACGTGGGCTGAATCAACTTCTCCTCCACCCGCTGGTCGAAGCACTCGTAGAGTGCGTGGCCCCAAGTGGGCTCCACGCCATCCATATCCACACCCACACTCTTTGCGGCTACCACAGCCTCTTCGTCTCCGCTCATGGTCATAAAGTCCACGCCAAGGTACTCCTTGACAGCCTCCGCCATGGTCAGGCGGCGGAAACCGGGGGCCAGGCTGATATTTTCGCCCTGCCAGGAGACGTCATAGGTGCCCAGGATCTCCATCGCTGCGCCGGACAGGAAATCCTCGAAAAGGTCCATCATGTCGTTAAAGTCGGCATATGCTTCGTAGAGCTCCACGGTGGTAAATTCGGGGTTATGCTTGGTATCCATGCCCTCATTGCGGAAGATGCGGCCAATCTCATAGACCCGTTCCAGGCCGCCCACGATGAGCCGCTTCAGATGCAGCTCGGTAGCAATGCGCATGTACATATCCAGGTCCAGCGTGTTATGGTGGGTGATGAAGGGACGGGCAGTTGCACCGCCGGAGATAGTATTCAGAACGGGGGTCTCCACCTCCATATAGCCCCGGCCATCCAGGAAAGCACGCAGATAGCTCACCAGCTTACTGCGGATCTCGAAGTTTCGGCGGGAGTCGGGGTTCACAATCAGGTCCACATAGCGCTGACGATAGCGCAACTCCTTGTCCGTAAGGCCGTGGAACTTTTCGGGCAGAGGGCGCAGGGACTTGGATAACAGGGTCACGGTCTTGCAGCGGACGCTCATCTCGCCCCGCTGGGTGCGGAACACCTCGCCGACCACGCCAACGATATCGCCGATGTCATATTTCTTAAAGTCGCTGTAAACTGCCTCGTCCATCTCATCCCGGCGGGCATAGAGCTGGATCCGGCCGGTCTTGTCCTGCATGTCACAGAAGCTCACCTTTCCCATGCCGCGCTTGGACATGAGGCGGCCGGCCACGGTGACTTCCTGGCCTTCCATGGCGTCGAAATTATCCTTGATATTCTGGGTGTGATGGGAGACTACAAACTTGGTTTGTTCAAAGGGATCCTTTCCTGCCTCCTGCAGGGTCTTCAGCTTGTCTCTGCGAACCTTAAGAATCTGGGAGAGGTCCTGCTCCTGCTCCTGGACAGGTTCCGTCTTCTTATTTTCAGCCATGCTTTTCCGCTCCTTCTCTCTTTATCTCTGAATGGCGACGATCTTATAGCGAATGTTCCCTGCAGGGGCTTCCACTACCACCTCGTCACCGGCCTTTCTTCCCAGCAAGGCTCTGCCAAAGGGTGACTCCTCGGAGATTCGGCCGTTCATGGGATCTGCCTCCTGAGAGCCCACGATGGAGTAGGTCTCTTCCTCTCCAAATTCCTTGTCTTCTACCACCACCGTGTTGCCCACGTGGACGGTATCCAGATGCTCGGCCTCTTCGATGATGACATAGTTAGACAGGATTTCCTCCAATTCTGCAATACGGGAGTAGAGCTTGCCCTGCTCATTTTTCGCCTCATCATACTCACTGTTTTCGGACAGGTCGCCGAAAGAACGAGCTTCCTTGATGAGTTCCGCCACTTCTTTCTCACGGACGGACTTCAGATAGGTAATCTCCTGCTTCAGTTCTTCCAAGCGCTCTGCGCTGAGTCTGTATTCCTTTGCCATAGGTAAATACCTCGATCTTTCATATGATTCTACCCTGCCGCCCTGATAATGGGCGTAAGGATACATTATATATAATAAAATCTATTTTTATGTTTCAGTATTATAGGTAGTTTATTCCTGTCTGTCAAGAGGGACCTTCAAGTTGCTGTCCCCAGGCCACCTATCAACGGCGTTCAGGAATCATTCCTCCAGAGAAAGTGCCCCGATGGCCGCCTGCAGCTGGGAATCCTCCTCCCGAGGTAATTCTCCCCTCAACAGGCGGACCTGGTCCTCCTCCGTGAGTTCTATGGCAGGCTCCGGCTCCACCCCCACGCCGATAAGCGATGCTCCCCCGCCGGTAAAATACCGGGCGGTGGACAGGCCTATGGCACTGCCGTCGCATAACTTATAGAGGCGCTGGGAATATCCTTTGCCACAGGTGGCAGTCCCCGCCACCACAGCCCCAGCGGATTCCCGAAGTTGAGCCGCCAGGAACTCAGCCGCGCTGTAGCTGTTTCCATTCACCAGAACTGCCAGCGGCAGCTCCACACAGGCCGCATCTGAGGTATAGACTTTTTCCCTGCCGTTGTAGCTACGACTGATGAAAATATCCCCCTCCGGCAGCAACAGGTCCAGGATTCTGACCAGCTCATTCACATATCCACCGGGGTTGTTCCGCACGTCCAGCACCAGGGCTCTTGCCCCCTGGGCAGTCAGTTCCTCCACCCCCTGGGCTACCAGGTCGGCAGTTCCGGAGTAAAAGTTTTGAATCGTGATGAGGCCAACCTGTTCCTCCGTCATCTCCCAGGCAGCAGTGATTCCCCGAATCGTTTGGCAGGCCAATTCTACGGTGCGGAAGACGCCATCTACCCCCTCTATTTCCAGGCTGACAAGGGTCCCCTCCGGGCCCTTGATGGACGCAAGGCAGTCCTCTTTGTTCTCCTCGGTGATCTGTACCCCGTTGATCCCCCGAATGATTTCTCCAGTCTTTAGTCCTGCCTCCTTGGCCGGGCTGCCCGAATTAACCGCCTGAATCATCAGACCATCCTTCACATCCCGGCTTACGGTGACCCCAATACCCACATAGGAATTCCTCCGGGCATCCACCATCCGCTGATATGCTTCCGGCGTCAGGTAGTAGGACCAGCGGTCGCCCAAGGAGTCCACCATAGCCTTCAGGGCAGTCTCCCGGTTGGCAGTCTCATCATAGTCTCCCACGAATTTCTCTTCAATAAGCCTCTGTGCCTGGAGGACGGCAAGCCCTTCCCTGCCCATAGTTGCATACAACCCAGCCGTGGCCACCGCAGCCCCCAGGAGCAGACAGAGGACACAGGCCACCAGCGCCTTTGCCCGGGGGACCTGCCTGCCGGATTTTATCTCCTTATCCATCAATCGTTTCCTCCTTCCCTCCGTATATCAGCCTACGGCCTCCGACAGAACTGCTCAGGCTGTGCCTTCACAGACCAGTCCTCAGCAAGAAAGAAGCGGCCGGTGCTCGGCCGCTTCTCGGTTTTCTCTTCGTTGGGGCGTCTCCGTCGATTAGTATGTCAGCAGGCCGGCCACCAGGGAAAGCACCAGGGACAGGCACAGGACAATGGCGACCACAGCTGCAAATCTCTTTTGGAGCTTTTGCCTGTCCATTCTTTTTTTCTTGCTCATGGCTTCCTCCTCTGTTATACCTTCAGGAATTTACGAATGGCCAGGGCCGAGCCGCCGCCGCCGATGATAAAGCCCACCAGCAGGAAGACTGTCAGAAGAAGGCCATTCAGATCGTGGAAGGGGATCATTGTGATAATCTCCAGAATCCCGCTATTCATCATGGCCTTACCGATGAGTCCGTAGATGCCCCACTGGGCCACATAGGCCACTAAGCCGCCGACAACCCCCAACAGGATCCCCTCCACTAGGAACGGCCAGCGGATAAACCAGTTGGTTGCACCGCACATCTTCATGATAGCGATCTCCTCCCGGCGGATAAACGTCGCCAGTTTAATGGTGTTGGCAATAATAAACACCGAAATCAGAACCAACATGATGATGAGAATGACCGCAATAGCTGTGGCCACATTCCGCAGCATTACAAACCCGTCAGCAATTTCCATGGCTGCCCGGACCTCTGCAATGCCTTCCACCCCCTGGACCTCTTTTACTGTGTCAGACATCAGTTCAATGTCGTCCACATGGATACTGTAACGATCCCGCAGGGTTTCGGCAGGGATATCCATAAAAAGTTCTGAGTATCCCTGCTCAGCTTTGAACTGTTCCAGGGCCTCCTCTTTGCTGATGTATGCGGCCGAAGACACGTTAGGGATCTTTTCCAGTTTTCCCTGAAGACCCATAGACTGCGCGCTGTCCAGCGACTCATCCACATAGGCCAGAAATTCATTCTCATCCTCCAACTGACCGAGCATCCCGTTGATGTTCACAGCCACCAGAGAGAAGGACCCCATGATTAGAAGGCAGGCCACAATCATACACACCGAAGCAAAGGACATGAGTCCGTGGGTAAATATACTGCGGACGCCTTCCTTTATATGATACCAAAGATTAGCGAACATTACCGTAATATCCTCCCGCACCGTCACTGATGATCCTTCCGCTCTCGATTGCGATTACGCGCTTATCGAAGCGGTTGACCAACTCGCGCTCGTGGGTGACCACCAGGATGGTGGTGCCCATGCCGTTGATCTCTTCCAGCAGAGACATGATTTCCAGGGAACGGGCAGGGTCCAGGTTGCCCGTGGGCTCATCGGCAATGATGACGCTGGGATTGTTGGCCAGGGCCCGGGCAATAGCAACGCGCTGCTGCTCGCCGCCGGAGAGTTGGGTGGGCCGCTGATCGGCCTTGTCCGCCAGCCCCACCAGGCCCAGAATATAGGGAATACGGAGCTGGATTTCCCGGCTGGTCGCACCGACCGCCCTCATAGCCACCTCAATGTTCTCCTTTACACTCTTCTTCTCAATCAGCCGGAAGTCCTGGAACACCACACCCAGGGTGCGGCGCAGATAGGGAACCTGCTTCTCTGTGATGTCCCTCATGTTAAAGCCGTTGACCATCAGAAAGCCGTCGGTGGCCTGAATCTCATTGGTGATGAGCTTAATAATCGTGGACTTACCGGAGCCGGAGGGACCAACCAAGAAGACGAAGTCGCCGTCATCGATTTGCAGGCTGACTCCCTTCAGTGCCTTGGTCCCGTTTTCATATTCTTTGTAGATATCTTTCAGACGAATCAATGTAACACTCCTCACTCAATACCGGAGGACTTGCCCAGGTCAGCTCTCTCAGGAGTCGATTCCTCTGGACACCAGGTATTTCTTTACCATCAGGGCAACTTTGAAGGTGATGGCATCGTCGAATTCCCGCAGGTCCAAACCGGTCAGTTTCTTGATCTTCTCCAGACGGTACACCAGGGTGTTCCGGTGGACGAAGAGCTTTCTTGCAGTTTCGGAGACGTTCAGGTTGTTTTCAAAAAACTTGTTGATGGTGAACAGGGTCTCCTGGTCCAGTGCGTCAATGGGATTCTTCTTAAACACTTCCTGGAGGAACATACCGCACATGACAGTAGGCAGTTGGTAAATCAGACGGCCAATGCCCAAGTTCTCATAGTTAATGATGGTCTTTTCATTCTCAAAGACCTTACCCACATCGATTGCCACACCGGCCTCTTTGTAGGCTCTGGCCAAATCTCGAATATGGCCCACCACCGTACCGATGCCGATGGTGACCTTGATCTTCAGCGTCTGGGTCAGATTGTCCTCAATGCTCTTTGCAATCTTGTAGATTTCCTTGCTGTCCCCGCCTTCGCTGAGCATCTTAATGACAGCGATGTCCGTCTCGTTAATGGAGATGACGAAGTCCTCCTGATTGTCGGAGAACATATTCTGGACCACATCGACCGCTGCAATCTCAGCCGAACCCACCTGGCGAACCAGGAAGACGGCCCGCTGAGCCTCGGAGGCGAAATGGAGTTCCTTCGCACGGACATAGATATCACCCAGAAGGATGTTGTCGGAGATGATGCTCTTCACAAAAGCCGTCTTGTCGTGCTTTTCCTCGTAATAGGTCTTAGCACTCTTCAGCGCCACGGTGACCATAGAGCAGATGAGTTTTGCCTGTTCGTCACTTCCCTGCACAAAAGCAGCATAGTCAAAGTGAGAGCCACGGCTGGAGAGCGGTTTGAAGGTCTTATCACCGTAGGTAATAACAGCCGATTCATTCACATTCAGGGTGGAGGCAGCGCCTTCCCACTTTTCACCAATCCAAGTCAACTGGTTGCAGGACACAACAGTTCCCTGGTCGTCTACGACGCCAATGACTCGGTCCGTGCACTCCTTCATTTGAAGCACAATGCTCTGAAAAACTCTGCTGGACATGGCTTTTCCTCCTCTATCTTTCTCTAAACCCCCAAAATTGATGGGGAATCCCACAGAAACTGCAAAATGATAGCTTATTATACCGTTTCTGGGCCTGGATTTCAATAGGGTATTTGTGAATTTTTGTGGAAAATGCCGAACTGTTATTGACCGCATCCCAAGGACGCCTTTTCCCCCGGTGTGAGCACCCTCCACCGTCCGGGCGGAAGGCCCCGATCCAATTCCAGCGGCCCTATGGAGAGGCGTTTCAGGTATACCACAGGTTTCCCCCGGGAGGCCAGCATCCGCTTCACCTGGTGATACTTTCCCTCTCGCAGCGTGACCAGACATTGGTCCCTCCGGGGCAACAGTTCCAGGTCCGCCGGGAGGCACTCTGTACCGTCCGCCAGGGTGATTCCCACCTGAAAGGCCGCCGCGTCCTCCGGTTCCAACGCCCCATCCACCTCCACATAATAGACCTTATCCACATGCTTCCCCGGTGCCAGCAGGCGATGGGCCAGCAGGCCGTCGTTGGTCAGCAGCAGCAGGCCCTCAGTGTCCTTGTCCAGACGGCCCACAGGAAAGAGGCCCACCCGCTGCAGTTCCTTGGGCAGCAGATGCAGCACAGTCTTCTCCCGGGGATCCTCCGTGGAAGAGACCACTCCAGCCGGCTTATGGAGCATCACATAGATGTACTTCTCCGTGCAAATCGGATGCCCGTCCACTGTAACCAGAGCCCCCTCGGCTACCTTATCCTCCGGCCTTGCAGGGATAACCCCCTCCACCTTCACACGTCCGCTTTTCACCAGGGCCTTTGCTTCCTTCCGGGACCACTTCCCCGTAGACGCCAGAATCTTATCCAGTCGCTCCATTCTGCCCTTCCCCCTTTTCTCTGTGCACGCTATAGCTTATTATAGCATAGAATCTGACCCAGGGACATACTCCGGGCAGAAGATTTCCATCGGCTCCCACAGCCTAAGGCTTCAAACAAAAAACGCCGCCAAACGGCGGCGTTTCCAGTCAGTCCTTTTTGATAGACACTTCCATCTGAGGAAATGGAATGGATATCCCATCCCGATCGAAAGCCTCTTTGATCTGTTCCAGCAAATCATGGTATACATCCCAGTAATCCGGGGTTCTGCACCAGGCCCGGGCAGCATACTCCAATGCGCTTTCCCCGTGATTTGTCAGGCGCGCAAAAGGGGCTGGATCCGAAAGGACCTTTTCGTGGCTGCGCATAACCTCCTGAAGGGTCTTCTTCACCGTCTCCGCCGGAATATCATAGGCAGCACTGACAATCAGGTCAACCCGGCGAATAGGCTCTGCAGTATAGTTGATCACCTCAGCATCCGCCACAATGCGGTTGGGCACTACGATACGTCGGTTATCCAGGGTAGTCATCTTTGTATAGACCAGACCGATTTCACGGATGTATCCGGCATTGGAACCGATAACCACATAGTCTCCCACCTTAAAGGGATGGGACGCCAAAATCGCCAGTCCACCTGCCAAGTTGGACAGGGTGTTCTGAACGGACAAAGAGATAGCCAGGCCAGCAATACTGAGAAGAGCCAGAAGGGACATCGCATTGATGCCGACCCTCTCCGCCACGATTATGGTAATCACGGCCCACAGGAGGATATTCGTCCCGGACCGGATAAAGCCGTGAAAACTCTGATCCAAATGTCCTCTGTCCAGCCCACGGTCCAATCCCCGGAGAATGAGCTTCTTGATCATCAGACAGGCCACTAAGGTCACAAAAGCAGCCAGGAATGTGTCCAGAGCCGCCGGCCAGCCGCCGCTGAAGAGGTCCTTAAAATACTGTACCACACTCTGGCCAAAAGATTCGGTATCCATTTCTATCTCCCCCCATTCCTACGCTTTTGCAAAAAGGGCAGAGCCAAAGCTCTGCCCTTTTGATTCGTCATTGGATTCGAGAGTGAATTACTCCTCGATGGAGGTGACAACACCGGAACCGACGGTACGGCCGCCCTCACGGATAGCGAAACGCAGGCCGGGCTCGATTGCGATGGGGGTGATCAGTTCAACGTTCATCACGACGTTATCGCCGGGCATGCACATCTCAACGCCCTCGGGCAGGGTGATGACGCCGGTAACGTCGGTGGTACGGAAGTAGAACTGAGGACGATAGTTGTTGAAGAAGGGGGTATGACGGCCGCCTTCATCCTTGGACAGAACGTAAACCTGGCCGGAGAACTTGGTCAGGGGCTTGATGGAACCGGGCTTTGCCAGAACCTGGCCACGCTCGATCTCCTTCTTGTCGATACCACGCAGCAGGGTACCTACGTTGTCGCCAGCTTCTGCATAGTCCAGCAGCTTGCGGAACATCTCGATGCCGGTGATGACGGACTTTTTGGTCTCGTCAGCCAGGCCGACGATTTCAACGGGGTCGCCCATGTTAATCTGGCCACGCTCGACACGGCCGGTAGCCACGGTGCCGCGGCCGGTGATGGTGAAGACGTCCTCGACGGGCATCAGGAAGGGCATGTCAGCCTTACGGTCGGGAGTGGGGATGTAGTCGTCGACAGCATCCATCAGTTCCTTGATGCAGGCATAGTCGCCATCGGTGGGATCGTTGGACTCGCAGGTCAGAGCGAGCAGAGCGGAACCCTTAACGACAGGCAGATCGTCGCCGGGGAACTCATAGACGGACAGCAGTTCACGAACTTCCATCTCGACCAGTTCCAGCAGCTCCTCGTCGTCCAGCAGGTCGACCTTGTTCAGGAAGACAACGATTGCGGGCACGCCGACCTGGCGGGCCAGCAGGATGTGCTCACGGGTCTGAGCCATGGGGCCGTCGGTAGCAGCGATAACCAAGATAGCGCCGTCCATCTGAGCTGCGCCGGTAATCATGTTCTTAATGTAGTCGGCGTGGCCGGGGCAGTCAACGTGTGCATAGTGACGTGCGTCGGTCTCGTATTCGACGTGAGCGGTGTTAATGGTGATGCCACGCTCGCGCTCCTCGGGAGCCTTATCGATGGATGCGTAGTCCTGCATCTCTGCCTTGCCCTGCATTGCCAGGTACTTGGTGATAGCAGCGGTCAGGGTGGTCTTACCATGGTCAACGTGACCGATGGTACCAATGTTTACGTGGGGCTTAGTTCTTTCAAACTTCTGCTTGGCCATGATTGATAATCCTCCTCATATTACAGGTAAAAATACAATTTTAACTGTGTGCGTTTTACAACAATCTTATTGTACAGGAAATGCGCTGAAATTACAACGGGTAAATGCCGAATTTTCAAGCAAAAAACGCCGAAAATCAGCCCTGATTGCCGCCGTTTCGCTTCTCGACAATCTTGTCCGTGATGGACTTGGGAATCTCCACATAGCTGTGGGGCTCCATAGAGTACTGGCCGCGGCCCTGGGTGCGGCTGCGCAGGTCAGTTGCATAACCGAACATCTCAGACAGGGGAACCAGTGCGTCGATCTGCTGTGCGCCGGGACGGGCTTCCATACCCTGAATCTGACCACGACGGGAGTTCAGATCGCCGATAACGTCGCCCATGTAGTCCTCGGGGACGGTGACAGAAACCTTCATGATGGGCTCCAGCAGGCAGGGATTTGCCTTCCGGCAGGCTTCTTTGAACGCCATGGATCCAGCGATCTTAAATGCCATTTCGGAGGAGTCGACTTCATGGAAGGAGCCATCGTAGAGAACAACCTTGACGTCGACCACGGGGTAGCCAGCCAGGATACCTGCCTGCATGGCGCCCTGAATACCGGCGTCCACGGCAGGAATGTATTCCTTGGGGATGGCACCGCCCACGATCTCGTTAACGAACTCGTAGCCCTTACCAGACTCGTTGGGCTCAAGACGAATCTTACAGTGACCGTACTGGCCCTTACCGCCGGACTGACGAGCATACTTGGTGTCCTGCTCAACGGTCTTCTTAACGGTTTCCTTGTAAGCGACCTGAGGCGCACCCACATTTGCCTCGACCTTGTACTCCCGCAGCAGACGGTCGACAATAATCTCCAGGTGGAGCTCGCCCATGCCGGCGATAATGGTCTGACCGGTCTCTTCGTCAGTGTAGGTCTTAAAGGTGGGATCCTCTTCTGCCAGCTTCATGAGGGCGATGCCCATCTTCTCCTGGCCTGCCTTGGTCTTAGGCTCGATGGCAACGCGGATAACGGGTTCGGGGAACTCCATGGACTCCAGAATGATGGGAGCCTTGTCGTCGCACAGGGTGTCGCCGGTGGTGGAGTGCTTCAGACCCACGACAGCGGCGATATCACCGGAATACACGGTCTCGATGTCCTCACGGTGGTTGGCATGCATCTGCAGGATACGGCCGATACGTTCTCTCTGCTTCTTGGTGGAGTTCATAACAGCCGTGCCGGTGTTCAGCACGCCGGAGTAAACACGGATAAAGGACAGGCGGCCCACATAGGGGTCAGCTGCAATCTTAAATGCCAGAGCGGAGAAGGGAGCGCTGTCGTCTGCAGGACGCTCGTCCTCTTCTTCACTGTCAGGGTTAACACCCTTGATCGCAGGAATGTCCACGGGAGAGGGCATATAATCCACGATAGCGTCCAGCAGCTTCTGTACACCCTTGTTCCGATAGGAGGTGCCGCAGGTAACAGGAACGATCTTGTTATCAATGGTTCCCTTACGCAGAGCTGCGCGAATCATATCGGTGGGGATTTCCTCCTCCTCCAGAGCCAGCATCATCAGTTCCTCATCCAGATCGGCACAAGCGTCGATCAGCTTGGTGCGGTACTCCTGAGCCAGTTCCATCATATCTGCGGGAATCTCTTCCTCACGAATATCCTTACCCTCGTTGTCATAATACACGTCGGCCTTCATCTCCACCAGGTCGATGATGCCGCTGAAGGTCTCCTCCTTGCCGATGGGCAGCTGGATGGGGACCGCATTTGCCTTCAAACGATCGTGGATCATATCCAGAACGTTGTAGAAGTCCGCTCCCATGATATCCATCTTGTTGACGTAAATCATGCGGGGGACTCTGTAGTGGTCGGCCTGACGCCACACAGTCTCAGACTGGGGCTCCACGCCGCCCTTTGCGCACATGACGGTAACCGAACCGTCCAGAACACGCAGGGAACGCTCGACCTCGACGGTAAAGTCCACGTGACCGGGGGTATCGATGATGTTGATACGGGTCTGGGGGAACTGCCCGGAGGTGCCGGTCCAGTAGCAGGTGGTAGCAGCAGAGGTGATGGTGATGCCGCGCTCCTGCTCCTGAGCCATCCAGTCCATGGTGGCGGTGCCATCATGGGTCTCACCCAGCTTATAATTCACGCCGGTGTAGTACAGGATGCGCTCAGTGGTAGTGGTCTTACCGGCATCGATGTGAGCCATGATGCCGATGTTTCTGGTGTTTTCCAGGCTAACTTTACGGGCCATTCTCTTACCTCCCGCTTACCAACGGAAGTGCGCAAATGCCTTGTTAGCTTCTGCGTTCTTGTGCATTTCTTCGCGCTTCTTCACTGCGCTACCCAGGTTGTTCGCTGCGTCCATCAGCTCGCCGGCCAGACGTTCCTTCATGGTTCTCTCGCTGCGCTTACGGGAATAAGCAGTCAGCCAGCGCAGAGCCAGAGTCTGACGACGCTCGGGGCGGACTTCCATGGGGACCTGATAGGTAGCACCGCCCACGCGGCGTGCCTTAACTTCCAGAGACGGCATGACATTTTCCATAGCAGCGCTGAACACTTCCAGGGGGTCCTTGCCAGTCTGTTCCTTGACGATATCAAAGGCACCGTAGACAACCTTCTGTGCTACGCCCTTCTTGCCGTCCAACATGATACTGTTGATCAGCTTGGTAACCAGTACGGAACGGTACATGGGATCGGGCAACACTTCCCGCTTGGGTACGTTTCCTCTTCTGGGCACTTTGCTTCCCTCCTTCACAAAATAATGATTTCATAGGTACTCGAAAAGCTGTCTCAGCCTTCCGTGTCGGACAAGGTGCCACTTGTCCAGTGCCTGCCTTGAGAGCTTTACCCAAAACGGTACCAGGTACTGTTTTATGGTGAAGCGACTCGCGGCAAAGCCATTGCTTTGCGCTCGAGCGCAAAAATTTTCAAATACGTTGGGCCAACTAAACTTACTTCTTGCCGGCCTTGGGTCTCTTTGCGCCATACTTGGAGCGAGCCTGCATACGGCCGCTCACGCCCTGGGTATCCAGGCTGCCGCGGATGATGTGGTAACGAACGCCGGGCAGGTCCTTAACACGGCCGCCGCGAATCATGACCACAGAGTGCTCCTGCAGGTTATGGCCGACACCGGGGATATAAGCGGTGACTTCGTAACCGTTGGTCAGACGCACACGGGCAATCTTACGCAGAGCAGAGTTGGGCTTCTTAGGCGTAGAAGTACGGACTGCGGTGCAGACGCCTCTCTTCTGGGGAGAAGGCTGATCGGTCTCCTTGTTTCTCAGGGTGTTCAGGCCCTTCTGCATAGCAGGAGAGTTAGACTTATAGGTCACCTGTTCTCTGCCCTTACGAACCAGCTGATTAAAAGTAGGCATAGATTCTTCCTCCTTTCCTTTCATGATATTACTTGATTTATATTCTATCCGTCTGAGCCTCTGCCCATACGGTGAATATCAGACTTATTCCACGATAGCAGCCACAGCGCTTCCCACGGCAATGCCGCAGGCGCTGCCCAGCGCCGCCATAGTGGGAACACTCACGGTCTCCACACCCTGTTCCCGGCAGAGGTCAGCCACAGGCTCGGTAATCCGCGGGTCAGCGTTCTCCGCCAGAAAGACCCGCTGGGCGCTTCCGCTCTTCAGGGCTCGGGTCACCTGCTTGGCTCCTGTCACTCTTTTGGCTGTTTTCAGGTCAGTCAGCATAGGGACTCCCTTCCTTTCCGGCAAAATCTCTGCGGTCTGCTCCAGGGCGCACTGCACCCCTTTACAGTCCACCGCAATTTTGCATTTTATCACACTTCCCCGTTTCCGTCAAGTAGTGACTTTGTGGTAAGATTTCCTTTTCTTCCCCTGCGTCTTGTCCATTTTGCCGCAGAACTCATGTCAGAAGAAAAACCCGCCAATAGGAGATCCCAAAGGCCAGAAGAACCTGGGCCACCAGGATAGCAGGCATCCCCAGCCGGAAGGACCAGTGCTTGGTCTTATGGCGGAAGAGGCTCATGCCCAGAAGGGCCCCCAGGCTCCCTCCCAGAGCGGCAGACAGGAACAAAGCTCGCTCCGGAATCCGTCTGCGGTCCCGGATGGCCTTCCTCTTATCAATGCCCATGAGGGCAAAGGTAATCACCGTCCAGCTCAGGACCCAAATCAGGACCAATGTCATGCTCTCTCACGCTCCTTTTCTTTCCGCCGGGCAGTCCTCCTCCCGGCCCCGTCATACTCTTACATCCGGCTTCCTCGGATCTCCCGAGCCACCCTGGTCTGGTTCGAGGCAAAACGGACCGCCTGCCTCCCGTATCGGTCCCGAAGCCGGTCCATAGTCCTCTCCAGCTTTTCCTGCTTCTCCCGTTTTTCCGTACTCCCCGGAGCAAAGAGATCTATCTGGTCCCCCGCCTCATCCTCGGGCAGGAGGCCCGCCGCCGTAATGGTAATAGCCCGGATGGGTGCGCCCCGGCTCCAACTGTCCCCAATGAGTTCCGTGGCACAGCGGGCAATCTCCCGTGACACATTGGTGGGTCCCCCCGTCCCCTTCTGCCGGTTGACATCCTTCAGTTCCGGGCTCCGCAGGGATACCTGCACTGTAGTGCACTTCATCCCATGGCGGCGCAGGCGCACTGCCACCCGCTCTGCCAGCATCCGGACCCCGGCCCGGACCTCTTCATCGCCCCGTAGATCCCTCCGGAATGTCAACCCATTCCCCACAGACTTGGGGCGGGGTTCCGTACCCGCCGGGCGAACCGGGCTATGCTCGTTTCCGGCGGCATAGTCCTGGAGCTGACCCCCGGCCTTGCCCAGCAGCCGGAGGAGTTCCTCCCGGTCTGCCGCAGCCAGGTCCCCAATGGTCCTAATCCGGTGCTTTGCCAGGACCTCTGCCGAAGCCCGACCCACGAAAAGAAGGTCACTCGCCGGCAGGGGCCAAACCAGAGTCCGGTAGTTCTCTCGGGTTATGACCGTCACCCCGTCAGGCTTCTTATAGTCGCTGCCTAACTTGGCAAAGACCTTGTTGAAGGAGACCCCCACCGAGATGGTCAGCCCCAGTTCCCGCTTCATATCCTCCCGCAGGCGATCGGCCAGGACCTTCGGGTCTCCGCCGAAGAGGTGTATGGTACCGGTAACATCCAGCCAACTCTCATCAATGCCAAAGGGTTCCACCAGGTCAGTATACCGCCGGTATATCTCTCCTGCCAACTCAGAGTAGTACCGATACTTATCGTAATGGGCCGCCAGAAGAACCAGCTTCGGGGCCTTACCCCTGGCCTGCCATATGGCCTCCCCCGTCCGGACTCCCAGTGCCTTGGCCAGCTCGTTCTTGGCCAGGATGACCCCATGGCGTGCGCTGGGATCGCCGCACACCGCCACAGGCAGCTCACGCAAGTGGGGGTAGCTCAGCAGTTCCACTGAGGCATAAAAAGAATTCAGGTCGCAATGTAAAATAATACGGTCCACAGGGGTCCCCCCTTTTCCAGTCTCATCTTACTCGAAACAGAGCCCTTGTCAAGGAAAGACGCCAACAGCAAGACCCTTTCTCGGCCCTGCCCCCTGAAACACAAAGAGAAGCGGCCGGATGCCTCCCGCCGCTTCTCTTTTATCAGCATTTGCCGTACCCCTGGGCACAGCCTTTCTCTCACGATTCGGTCTTCTCTTCGCCTCTGTGGATGATATGACGAGATATGGTCTTGTAGATGACAAAGGTGATGGCGGAGTTGACACCGGCCTTGATCAGGTTGAAAGGCAGAATGATGGGGATGATCATCGCATCCACCGCTTCCACGGGCACACCCATGAACAGGGGGGTGATGAAGTGATTGGCAATACACATGACGATGCCCCAGCAGATCGTGCCGATGATGAGGCCGATGGCGGCACCGGCTTTCGTGTGCTTGACGCGGTAGATGTTGCCTGCAATCAGAACCATAGTGGTGGTGGCAATCAGGTGCATGATGATACCGTAGGCACCGCTGCCGGCACTGACGGTAACGCCCTGGATGATGCAGGTCACCAGAGTCAGCAGGAATCCGGCCACAGGCCCGAAGGCAAAGGTGCCCACCAGGATTGGAATATCGGCCGGGTCATACTCTAAGAAGGGGGCTGCGGGGAAAATGGGGAAATGGATCAGATAGACGAGAACGATGGAGACGGCCACCAGCATGGCCATGATGGTGAGTTTGCGCGTACTTTTGTTCATAAAAAAAACACTCCCGATTTGTATTAAACACCCGAAAAAGCAATGTCTTTCAGGTGCTGTCATACATATTGGGGGCGCAAAATACACCGCAAAACAGGGGGCCAGACTCCTCCCTCTTTGCGCAATGCCACCGCAAAATCATGCAGCACGTCTTCTCCCATCCAGACTGTCACTGTCGGTTCCGGAACTTCCCCGGATCAGCTGCCTCCGAAGCCTCGGAGCGCTCGCGGACTATACCGCCGGTGGGGACTTTCACCCCGCCCTGAAGACATTTTATTTCGTTGTTCAATCTTATTATACCCTCTTTTGCAAGAAATGCAAGCCCCAAAATTAACACCTACACAGGCATATCTCCCGGAATTTTCGTTGACTTTGCCCTGTCCTCGTTATAATATTTGTATACATACCAAACGGAAAGGAGGCCTCCCCATGGACCGTGCCGTAAGCTGCTGCTTTTCCGGTCATCGAACCAGCCGCCTACCCTGGCAGGATAATGAATCGGATCCTCGATGCCTGGCTCTGAAGGCCCGGCTCCGGGCCGTCGTGGAACAGGCCTACCACCGGGGCTACCGCCACTTCCTCTGCGGGATGGCCCAGGGAACCGATCTTTACTTCTGTGAGACCGTCCTCGCCCTACGCCGGGAACACCCGGAGGTCACGGTGGAAGCCGCCGTCCCCTTTGTGGACCAGGCTGTCCGATGGCCGGAAGCCGACCGATGCCGCCGGGACGTTCTCCTGGACCAGTGTGATTTTGAGACCATGGTTCAGCACCACTACACCCCCGGGTGCATGGCCCGCCGGAACCGGTACATGGTGGACCGCTCCTCTCTTCTCATCGCTGTCTATGACGGGCAACCCCGGGGCGGCACCCTGAACACCCTGACCTACGCCATGCAAAAGGGCGTGGAGACCGTGATCCTGGAACTCGCAGAGGACGCCAACCAATCCCTTATCAAATAAGCTGCACCGACGCAGTTCCTAATATATGCCATAAAGAAAAGGCTGTGCAAATTATGCACAGCCTTTTACAATACGGTGTTGGTATGCTTTCCCCGTAAAACTCAGCGGTCGCGGTTGAAAATCTTAAAGATTTCCTTATAAGGATCGTCGTCAGAGCCTGCAGCCGCAGAAGATGCACCCACAGAGGATGCACGACTTGAACCCTTGCCAGCCTTTTCGGCAGTTCCCTGCTTATTGTTCATGATCTTCTCATCAAAGCCGGTCGCAATGACGGTGACAACAATCTCGTCCTCCAGCGTCTCGTCGAAGGTGGAGCCGAAGATGAACAGAGCGTCGGGATCAGCAGCCTCCTGCACCAGGTTTGCAGCAATCTCAACCTCTTCCAGGCCCAGATCCATAGAACCGGTGATGTTAACCAGCACGCCGCTGGCACCATTGATGGAGGTCTCCAGCAGGGGGCTGGAAACAGCACGGCGGGCAGCGTCCTCCGCCTTGTTCTTGCCGTTGGCGCGGCCCACACCCATGTGTGCCATGCCGGCGTCCTTCATAACGGCGGACACATCAGCAAAGTCCAGGTTGATAAAGCCGGTGTCCTTAATCAGGCCGGAGATAGACTGGACAGCCTGCTGCAGCACGTCATCAGCCACTTCAAATGCGTTGGACAGGGTAATCTTCTGCTCAGTAGCAAACTTTAACCGATCGTTGGGGATGATGACCAGGGAGTCCACCTTCGTACGCAGGTTCTCGATGCCCAGCTCAGCCTGCTGCATGCGGCGGCGGCCTTCAAAGGAGAATGGCTTGGTAACCACACCAACGGTGAGGATATCCATTTCCTTGGCCAGGTCAGCCAGGATGGGTGCTGCGCCGGTGCCGGTGCCACCGCCCATACCTGCGGTGATGAAGACCATATCGGTACCTTCCAGAATCTTGGAAATCTGGGAGCGGCTTTCCTCGGCGGACTGACGGCCCACCTCAGGGTTAGAACCGGCACCCTGACCTGCGGTCAGCTTTTCGCCGATCTGAATTTTCTGGTTTGCGCTGGAGACGGACAATGCCTGCTTATCGGTGTTTACTGCGATGAAGTCAACGCCCTTCACGCCGCACTCCACCATGCGATTTACGACATTGCTACCTGCGCCGCCAACGCCGATCACCTTGATATTAACAACGGAATCTGCTCCGGTATCTAATCCAAAAGCCATGCTCGTTCCTCCTAAGTATATGATCTGAAGTGTACATAATTACCTATTTTCCTTATTGTATCTCCCTTTTATCGACAGGTCAATAGAAAAGTTTGAATTATTCTCCAATTTTTGAAAACTTCTCCCCTTCCCCCGGTTCCCTGCGGGCCCCTGTCATGTATTGGGGGAGTCGTAAGCTACGTCGGTCTTCAGGTTTACTGTCCGGTATTCGTAGTCGCCGGTGAGTGCTATAATCTCTTCAAAGATCTGCAGTTTTCGGTCGAAATCCGTGTTGCTCAGCAGTTTGGCAGTAATCCTCCCATCGTAAACCAAAGAAATCTCCGTGACCAGTTTCGCATCAATGGCGGTAATATGATCGGTGAGTTCCCGCTCTTCCAGAGCCTGGAGGAGTCGGAGAAGCGTCTCCATCCGCCGCTGACTGTCCTGTGGGACCTTCGCCTGTTCCCCCTGCACGGGGTTGAGGACCTGCAGCCCGGACACTGTAGCATATTGCAGGGCCAGGGTCTCGTCTGCTGTCTCCAGCAGTTTTCCCTTGGCATCGATAATCCAGACCTCACCGGTCTCTGCAGTCGCCTCTTCCCCTTCCTCCGTGATGATCACGGTAGAGGCAGGAAGAACGGCCACCGGTTGAGACTCTGTGATCACAAGCCGGATGGTAGTTGGGAATCTCTTTCTGACCTCCACCCGGTCCACATAGGGCAAGCCTTTCTGAATCCGGTTCGCAATCTGGTCTCCGGGGGTCAGAATCAGATTGGTCCCCTTTTCCACATCCGCCACAGTGAGAATCTGTTCTGCAGAGTAGCGCTCATTGCCCTCCACCTCCACTTCTTCTACCCGGAAGAAGACCGTGCAGGCCAGCACCACAGACACCGCCATGAGGACGACCATCACCAGCGCATAAACCGCCCCTGCCTTACCTTTTCGGGGCTTCGGCTCCTTTGGTGTTCCCTTTTCCTTTTTTATTTTCGCCATACTACGATTCCTTTATCTTTCCACCCGGCCGGTCCGGCATTCCAGGGCAGACGGACTATTCCGGGCTCTGTTGGGATCTGTCAGGCCGGGGCAGTGATCTATGATGCGATTCTCCCCCAGGCGTTTACACCAATCTATACGGGAGCTGTTCCGGATGGCCTCAGTCTCTCAACAGTCCCAGGAGGGTCTCGTAAATCTTTTCCGCGGCCTCCGGAATACCCACTGAGGCCATTGCCTCAGCCATGGCAGTTCTCTTTTCCCCGTCCTCCAGCAGTTGGATGGCTGTCTGGTACAGGGCATCCCCGCTGCAGGCCGATTCCAGGAGAACGACCGCACCACCCTGGCTGACCAGAATGTTGGCATTTTTCTCCTGATGGTTGTTTGTCACATTCGGAGACGGCACGATGAGGGCCGGCTTTCCAATGGCCGTAAGCTCCGACAGGGTCGAGGCTCCGCCACGGCACAGAACCAGGTCGGCCGCTGTCATCACCGTGGGCATGTCGTAAATGTATTCCTCCAGCCG
>JABUSR010000037.1 GCA_021442645.1 Ruminiclostridium sp. | reverse complement strand
GATGCTTCAAAAGCGCTGATTAAAAATGTCTATTTTTAATCAGCTTTGAGTATCAGTTTTTTCTCAAAAACAAAATATGCCAGGACGCAAAGTACAATCTGCACCACCGATGAACAAGGAGTTGCCAATCCAATACAAAACAAATCTCCTTCTGACAGCTTATTAAAAAGCATAACAAGAGGAATTCTTGCACAAAAAGCACCTACTATTCCTTGTAGCAGCACAAACATTGTATGCTCATTTCCATTATAGTACCCAATGAAGCAAAATAGAACTGCCGTAAGCAGACAATCAATTGCGTACGCCTTCAGATAGCTGTGCGCCGCAACAATAACGGCCGGTTCGTTGGTAAAGACGGATGAAATCACATCCCCCGCAAAAAATGCCAAAAGCCCCATTGTCACCCCGGCAATAAAAGCAGTAGAAATTCCAATCTTCAGACCTTTTTTGGCACGCTCATGCTTGCCTGCCCCATTATTCTGTGCTGTAAATGCAGCCATAGATTGCATGTAGCTGGAAGCAACCAACATTAAAAAGGCACATACTTTTTCACCGATACCTACTCCCCCGGACGCAATGACACCTATAGAATTTACCGTGGACTGAATAAAAATAAAAGATAAGCCAACAAGCAATTCCTGAACCGCTACAGGCGTCCCCACAAGGAACATCTTTTTAGCATACCACTTGGAAATTTTTAAATCCTTTACAGAAAAGCCAAAGGAACTTCCTCTTTTTCTGATTAGAACAACAGATATAATAACGCTCATTGCCTGCGCTAAGACCGTTGCAATCGCAGCACCTTTTGCGCCCCATCCAAAGACGATTACAAAAACCAAATCCGCAATAATATTTATAATGCAAGCTACAATAACAGTGATTAAAGGCGTTTTTGCGTCTCCCATCCCTCTGAATATAGCTGCTAACACATTATAAAAAATGATAAAAAACAAGCCCAAACCACATATTCTGATATATTCTGTAGTTTGTACAACGGCTTCCGGAGGCGCATGCATAGCGTTAGCTACGGTACCTGCAAGCGGCGCAATAATAATAGTCGATAAAACAGCGATGATCGCTAAAATGCAAATCCCGGTCCCGATACTCTTTTTAACTTTTTCTGTATTCTTCTCGCCTACAGCCTCTCCTACCATAACAGTTAGTCCAATTGCAAAAGCAGATATCACACCCGTCAACGTTGTAGTAAACATGCTGCCGGATGCCACCCCCGACTGTTCTGCAACATCAGCAAATTTTCCTACAACCAATAAATCAACTGCACCGTACAGAGCTTGCAGAAAAAGTGCCCCTAAAACAGGCAAAGCAAATCCTATCAGCGCCTTTAAAATGCTTCCCTCTGTCAAGCTATTTTGTTTCATAATCATCATCACCCATAACAAAAAAGACGGACAAGATACCGAGAATTTCACTCGACATCTTATCCAGCCTAAATTTCAAGAATTATCAGCCCTCCGATGAATCTCAAGAAGCGTAACACGATAATTAAGCTTTGTCAATGTTTTTTCTCATATGATTGCAGTTTGTCGGATACACACTACTCTTGTTTGCATCCAAGTGAATTGTCAAACTGAGGACCCACTTAGCCGGTTCAAATTCCCACAATTTCTGGGCAAAAGGGAATCTTAATCCGTTACGAAGCCCGGCGATACTTAACGCTGGGCTTCGTTTTAGTAATGATACTATGTTGATTCGTTTAGAACAATCGACTCCACATTCCAAAACAAGTCGATGATCTGGTTATCTTCCATGCGTGCCTCCTCTCCAACGTACTCAAAAGGCCTTTCACTTGTATAGATTGAAAATGCAAAAGAATATTCCGGATAGCCATAAAATAATTATATGATTTTTAATAAAATGTGCCGCTGCTGTCGATTTTACGGAATCGTGCGGGGTTGGTATCCTGTCTATGTTCTGCTTCTTTATTAACAATAGAACGCAAAAAAGAGGTCACCCAAACGGGTGACCTCTTTTTATTAAGCACTTTCTGCTGTCTGCGCAAAGCGCAGCGGTAGAACAGAATTAGTGGCCCTTGCCGGACAGGACAGCGCCAGAGATAACGATCTTCTGGATCTGGTTGGTGCCTTCGAAGATGCAGTAAGCCTTGATGTCTCTCCAGATCTTCTCAACGCAGTCTTCCTTCATGTAGCCCTTACCACCCATCAGCTGGATAGCGTCGGTGCAGACGGACATTGCGGACTCGGTAGCGAACATCTTAGCCATAGCTGCTTCCTTGGAGAAGGGCAGGCCATTCTGCTGCAGGTAGTTAGCGTGGGAGACCAGCAGGCGGGAAGCCTCGATCTTGGTAGCCATCTCAGCGATCATCCACTGGATGCCCTGACGCTTGGAAACGGGAGCACCGAAGGTGACACGCTCCTTGACGAAAGCGATAGCTTCGTCCAGAGCGCGGCGAGCGATACCGACCGCCAGAGCGCCGACGCATGCACGGGACTTGTCCAGGGTCTTCATAGCGAAGCCGAAGCCCTTGCCCAGGCCTGCCTCACCGCCAACCAGGTTAGCAGCGGGAACGCGAACGTTGTCGAACTTCAGGGAGCAGGTGGAGATGGTGCGGAAGCCGGACTTGTCTTCGTACTTGGTGACGGAGAAGCCGGGGGTGCTGGTGGGAACCATGAAAGCAGAGATGCCCTTGGTGCCAGCGGTGGGATCGGTGGAAGCGAAGACGCAGACGATGTCAGCTTCGCCGCCGTTGGTGATGAAGCACTTCTCACCGTTGATGACCCACTCGTCGCCGTCCTTGACAGCAGTGGTCTTAACGTTGGAAGCGTCGGAACCGGACTGAGGCTCGGTCAGAGCGAATGCTGCATAGCCCTTGCCTTCCAGGATGTGCTTAGCAAAGTACTGAACCTGCTCGGGGGTGCCACCGATCAGGATGGGCTTCAGAGCCAGGTTGGTGGTCTGCATGACGGAAGCGAAGTTGCCGTCATAGTAGCCCATCTCTTCGTACATAACTTCAGCAACGTCCAGGGAGACCTTGTTGCCGCCGAATTCCTTGGGAATCTCGAAGGAGTTCAGGCCCAGCTTGAATGCCTTTGCATAAGCGTCGAAGGGGATAGCCTTGGAAGGATCAACAACCTTGTCCCAATCCAGCATGATGGGCTCGATTTCCTTCTTAGCAAACTCGCCGATGATTTCGACCCACTTCTTCTGTTCTTCGTTCAGTAAACGCATGGTAATCTACCTCCATAAAAAATGATGTCGTTTGACATATATTCATCTGCCCATATCTCTATACAGACAGACTAAAACACTGCCCTCTGCCGGAACCCCGCATCGGGCAATTGTTCTCGGGATTATAAGGGATTTTAACAATGCAGAAACGCTTTTTGCAAAGTTTTTAATCTTTTGCACTGTTATCGTCCCATTTCTCTACACACTCATGATACTTCCTAACTACAACAAATTAAATCGGACCAATTAACTAAATTCTTATTTTTTATACTACTATTTTCTACTACACCATTTCCTGTTCTCGCCTGTTAGCAGGTCACTCAAATTTAAACCCTTCGTCAGCCAACGGCCGAACGGTCCGGTCGTAGATCCGCTTGATATAGTAGGCCGCCAGCAGACCCGCCAGAACCTCCGCCACAGGGAAAGCCCACCAGACCATATTGAGGTTTCCGGAGAGGGAGAACAGATACGCCAGAGGGAACACCAGCAGAAGCTGGCGGAACACAGCAATACTCATGCTCAGAAGCCCTTTGCCCAGCGCCTGGAACACCGAGGACGCCACAATGGTAAAGCCACCAATAATGAAACACAGACTCATGGTCCGCAAAGCAGGCACACCGATAGACATCATCTCAGGAGACGCCTGGAAGCAGGCCAGCAGCTTATCCGGGATGAGTTGGAAGATGGCAATGGCGCCCACCATAATCCCTATGGCTACCTTGATGGCCAGTTTGATGGTCTCTACGATGCGGTCCGGCTTCCGGGCCCCGTAGTTGAAGGCAATGATGGGTACAGCTCCGTTGTTCATTCCGATGATGGGCAGGAAGGCAAAGCCCTGGAGCTTGAACCACACGCCGTAAACGGCGGCAGCTGTCTCGGAGAAGCTGACCAGAATCTGGTTGAGGCCGAAGATCAGGACCGACGGCACTGTCTGCATGAGGATCGAGGGCAGGCCCACACTGTAAATCCGGAGGATTACCTGGGGCGAGGGCCGCATCCCGGACATGGTAATCTTGATCTCTGGGTTCTTCTTCCAATTGAAATAGATGCCCAGTCCCACACCCACAAACTGGCTGATAACGGTAGCAATCGCAGCGCCGGATACGCCCAGTGTCGGGCATCCCAGCAGTCCGAAGATGAGGATGGGGTCCAGGATGATATTCAGCAAAGCACCCACCAACTGGATGACCATACTGTAGAAGGTCTTTCCCGTTGATTGAAGCAGTCTGGACAGGAGGACCTGGCCGAAACATCCCACGGACAGGACGGTAATCCAAATCAGGTAATCATATCCCATCTGAATGATTTCCGGGTCACTCACCTGAATGGAGAAATAGAACCGGGTACCGACCGCACCGATCAAAGCCACCAGCAGACTGCCAACTATACCGAGGAAGATGGTATTGCTGGCCACACGGTTGGCCGTTGTGAAATTCCGTGCACCCAAATTCCGGGACAGGAGGGCATTAATGCCCACGCCAGTGCCGGTAGCCAGGGCAATGATCAGGTTCTGGACCGGATAGGCCAGAGAAACAGCAGTCAGGGCCGCCTCGCTGATGTTGGAGACAAACATACTGTCCACCACGTTGTACAATGCCTGGATCAACATAGAGAACATCATGGGTGCGGACATGGTAATGAGCAATTTCGGGATGGGCATGGTGCCCATGACATTTTCCTTGGCCGGTTGAGGCTGGGAACTCATCTTAGCGGGCACCTCCCGGGAAAGCCTCCGCCGCCTGCTTAAGAACCGTAGCAGCAAAATCCACACCGTAGACACTGCTGACAGACAAATGATAGTGACGGGCATCGCCCCATTTATTCTGGGAGAAGTAATTGTAGAAGGATGCCCGCTTCTTATCCTTTTTCTTCACAAAGTCCACCATGTTTCCAGACTGCTTTTCATAGACATTCTTGGCACGCATGGCCCGGAATTCCGCAGGAGCGTGGACAAAAACGCTCAGCAGGTCCTCCCGCTCCCGCAGGATGTAGTCGGCACAGCGGCCTACGATGACACAGGGGCCCTCTTCAGCCAACTGGCGGATAATCTTACTCTGCACCAGAAAAATCTGGTCATTCATGGGCAGCTGCTGGGCCCCCATATACAGGCCGTACAGGAAGCTGGTAGACTTCATCTGCTCGGTCTTCTTGATATATTCCTCGGACAGGCCGCTCTCCTTGGCTGCCATGAGGATGAGCTGTTTATCATAGAACGGGATGCCCAGTTCCTTGGCCACCCGTTCGCCGATGGCGCGGCCACCGGATCCATATTCTCTGGAAATCGTAATGACGGGAAGATTGCTCATAGGGTATCTCCTCCTTTTTACCAAAACATAATACAAGGGAACCGTTTGGAACGGCCCACTGCTTTCCCGCAGAAAAGCCGGGTGGGCCTTCACAAACGACAATGCAAGCGAGCCTATAAGCCGGGTTCTGTTCTCGACAGCCATCTATCTAGGCGCACCGTTGCCGGTGCGCTCCAGCCACCTCCCCGGGGAGACCGGGCCGGTCATATTCCCCTCCACGGTGTTGCTCCGGATAGAGTTTACAGCACCGGACACTTTCGAGCCGGCGGGTGAGCTCTTACCTCACCTTTCCACCCTTACCTGGCAGAGCCAGGCGGTATCTCTCTGTTGCACTTGTCCTGAAGTCGCCTTCGGCGGGCGTTACCCGTTATCCTTGCCCTATGGAGCCCGGACTTTCCTCATGAACGGCCTTTCGGCCTGTCCACGCGGCTGTCCGGCTCACTTGCTATTCTATTTTACTCAATTCCCCACTCCTTGTCAATTCCCGGCAGGGGCTTCTCCGGAGGATATTCCCCCAGAAACAACCTTGATTTTTATGGTCCTTTACCCCCTTTTGACGGTGCTTCCTCCTCTCCCCTGCTCCCAATATCTTCTATCTTTACGTGCGTCCATTCTAAAGAAAAGATCCGCTGTCCTCAGGCAGCGGATCTTTTAAACTTTGCTTATTTATTCGCCGTAGCGCAGAGCCGGGCGGCGCTTATGGCCACTGCGGGCATGGTAGCGGTCGATGATTGCCTTATCCTGGTCGTTTGCCTCACCTGTGGTGATATACTTGTCAATAGCGGCATAGGTCACGCCCATGTCCTGCTCATCCGTCTGTCCTTCAAAGAGGCCGGCTGAGGGGGCCTTCTCGATAACGGCAGAGGGAGCTTCCAGATAGCGTAGGTACTCGAAGACCTCGGTTGCCGTCAGGTCAGCGATGGGATTCAGGTCAAAGGCGCCATCGCCCCATTTGGTGAAGTAGCCCATGTGGTACTCACTGGCATTGCCGGTGCCAGCCACCAGACGGTTCTCGCTGGCTGCCACAGCATAAAGGGTAATCATCCGCAGACGAGGTGCCAGGTTCGTGATAGCGGCCTGGTTCAGCTCCGTGATACCGGACAGGGCCTCCATGGCCAACTCCTTCTGGGGGGTAATGTCCAGAACGCGGGTCTTGATTCCGAACTTATTGGCAACTTCCATGCCGTCGTCCTTGTCAATGGTGAAATTCCTCTTTGAGCTGCAGGGCAGGATAATGCTCTCGGTGTTCTCACAGGCCAGCTTGCACAGGATACCCACCAGGGCGGAGTCTTTGCCACCGCTGTTACCCAGGATAATGCCGTCGGCATGGGCCTCCGCCAGGGCGTCCCGGATGAACTGGATCCTCTTCTGGGTTTCTACTGCATAATCGCGCATGATAGTAACTTCCTTTTTGATGTTTTTTCCCCAGCGGAGTCTTATCCCCTTGGGAAAACATAATTATTCTACAGTAACCGATTTCGCCAGATTCTTAGGCTTATCAATATCGCAGCCATTGGCCTTTGCCACATAATAGGCAAAGAGCTGTAGGGGAACAATCTCCGGCAGGGAGTTGAACAGCGGGTTCGTCCTGGGCACAAAAATCACATCGTCGGCCTCAGCAAAGATTTGCCGATTCCCCTCCAGGACCACAGCCAGGACCTGAGCGCCCCGGGCCTTGACCTCTTTGATGTTACTCATCATCTTGTCAAAGAGCCGTTCGTAGCAGGCCAGGGCAATGACAGGACGGTCCTTTTCAATCAGGGCGATTGTACCGTGCTTCAGCTCACCGGCCCCATAAGCCTCCGAGTGCAGGTAGGATATCTCCTTCAGTTTCAGAGAGCCCTCCATGCAGGCGGCATAGTCCAGATTACGGCCAATGAAGAAGATGTTGTTATGGCCGTGGTACTTCTCTGCCAGAGCCTGGATCCCCGGGTTCAGGTCGATGGCCCGCTGAATCAGGCTGGGGAATTGGAGGATATCCTCCACCAGGGCCTTGTTTTCCTCATCGGTAATCCTACCCAGACGGCGGGCCATATATACGGCCAGCATATGGATCACGGAAACCTGTGTGGTATAGCCCTTGGTGGTGGCCACAGCGATTTCGGGGCCTGCCCAGGTGTATACCACGTCGTCAGCCAGCTTGGCGATGGTGGAGCCCACCACATTGACAATGGCCAGAATCCTGGCTCCCCGGGCCTTGCACTCCTTCATTGCAGCGATGGTGTCCGCCGTCTCACCGGACTGGGAAACCACCACCAGCAGGGTGTGCTCATCCACCAGGGGGTTGCGATAGCGGAGCTCAGAAGCCAGGTCTGCCTCTACGGGGATACGGCAGAGCTCCTCGATGATGTACTTACCCACGCTGCCGGCATAGAAAGCCGAGCCGCAGGCGGTAATCATCACCTTGTTGATATTTTTTAGGTCCTCATCGGTAAGGCTGAAGTCATCCAAAACGATCTCCCCGTCCTTGATTCGTGGTTCGATGGTGGACTTCAATGCGTTGGGCTGCTCCATGATCTCCTTGAGCATGAAGTGCTCATAGCCGCCCTTTTCAGCAGCGGCAATGTCCCAGGCGACGCGGGTGACTTTGACCTTTATTTCCTGGCCCAGATCGTTATATAGTGTGATGGTCTCGGGGGTGATATCAGCGATTTCTCCGTCCTCCAGATATACCACGTTCTTTGTGTAGGCTACCAGTGCAGTAACATCAGAAGCGAAGTAGTTCTCACCAACACCCACGCCCAGAATCAGCGGGGCGGCGTGGCGGGTAGCGATTAGACGGCCTGGCTCCTCAGCGCACAGAATCCCCAGAGCATAGGCACCCTCCAGCCGGGCTACGGTCTTCATGACGGCCTTCTTCAGGTCTCCCGTATAGTACATGTCCAGCAGGTGTACGATGACCTCAGTGTCGGTCTCGCTCTTGAACACAAAGCCCTTCTCCTTGAGCTCTTCCCGCAAAACAGCGTAGTTTTCAATGATACCGTTGTGCACGATGGCAAACTTGCTGTCGTTGCTCATATGGGGATGGGCATTCACATCGGTAGGTTCTCCGTGGGTAGCCCAGCGGGTATGCCCGATGCCGGACGCACCGGGCAGGGCCGTGCCACCCTTTATCTTTTCATCCAGATTCATGATCCTTCCGGTGGCTTTTTCCATATGAATCCCGTTCTCTCCCAGAACGGCGATGCCGGCGGAGTCATATCCTCTGTATTCCAGTTTCTTCAGTCCATCCAGCAGAATGGGGGCTGCACTCTGGCTACCGGTGAAGCCGACAATACCACACATCTGCGTATTCCTCCTTTATTCCTCACAGGTCGGTGAGCCCGTGATCTTCATTGCAATCTTACGGCAGGGCCTTGGGTGCTCACTGCTCACCCATCAGACGGCGCATCACTTCCTGGTATGCACCTTCCACATTGCCCAGATCACGGCGGAATCTGTCCTTATCCAGCTTCTCGTTGGTCTCTTTATCCCACAGGCGGCAGGTGTCAGGAGAGATCTCATCAGCCAGGATAATCTTGCCATCGGTGGTCCGTCCGAACTCCAGCTTAAAGTCCACCAGGCGGATGCCCACAGACAGGAAGAATTCCTTCAACAGTTCGTTGACCCGGAATGCCATGGTCACGATGGTCTCGATTTCCTCCTGGGATGCCAGCTTCAGGGCCGCAGCGTGATAGGAGTTGATGAGGGGATCCCCCAAGTCATCGTTCTTATAGGAGAACTCGATAGTAGGTTCCTCAAACACGATGCCCTCTTCCACGCCGTATCGCTCGGCAAAATGACCGGCGGAGACATTGCGGATAATGACTTCCAGGGGGACGATGGTGACCTTCCGTACCACGGTCTCCCGATCACTGAGCTCCTCTACAAAGTGGGTAGGCACGCCGTTCTTCTCCAGCATCTGCATGAGCATGTTGGTCATGCGGTTGTTGATAGCTCCCTTACCCAGAATTGTTCCCTTCTTCAGCCCATTGAATGCAGTAGCGTCGTCCTTGTATTCCACAATGAACTGCTCCGCATCATCGGTCCGATAAACCTTCTTGGCTTTTCCTTCGTAGACCTGTTCCAGCTTTTTCATCATTAATCAATCCCTTTCTATACCGAGTCGTGCCGGGGGCCCTTACATCTGAACATAGGGACCCAGATTGTATTCTATATTATTTTCCCATAAATCCGTGAAATTTGCAATGGGTAAGCTCTTGTTTCTTTATGATGTTCTCTCCGTGCTTATCCTGCAAAAAACCTCTGTTTTTGACACCTGCGCCAAAAAAAGTTTCACATGGTACTTTCTCCTTGACAGCCCCACCTTCCCCAACTATAATCGGGACGGCAAAATGAAATGATATGCAAAAACGCTTTCACAGCCTTTGATTCCCCTTGACAGTTACTCTATTGAATACTATAATTTATTTATATGAGCGGACGGGTGCTTCGAAATTGGGAGCTTACTTGTCCTTTTTTGCGTGAAAGGAGACTTACCTTATGGGCAAATACACCAGAGAAGATATCATCCGCATGGTGGAAGAAGACAATGTCGACTTCATCCGTATGCAGTTCACTGATATATTCGGCCAGTCTAAAAACGTGGCCATCCCCTCCTCTCAGTTGGAGAAGGCTCTGAACAACCAAATTGCCATTGATGGTTCCTCTATTGAGGGCTTCACCCGTATCCATGAGTCTGACCAGTACCTGCATCCTGACCTGGACAGCTACGCCGTCCTCTCTTGGTATGAGAGCAAGGGTAAGGTCGCCCGTCTTCTCTGCGATGTTTGCAATCCCGACGGTTCTCCCTTCATCGGTGACCCCCGCGGCGCCCTGAAACGGGTGCTGGACCGGGCCGCTGAGATGGGATATACCTTTAATGTTGGCCCTGAGTGTGAGTTCTTCCTCTTCGAGCTGGACAAAGAGGGCAAGCCCACTACTAAGACCGGAGATGAGGCCGGATACTTTGACCTTGGTCCCATCGACCACGGCGACTACACCCGCCGGGAGATCTGCCTGGCTCTTGAAGCCTTGGGCTTTGAGATTGAGGCCTCTCACCACGAGTGCGCTGCCGGCCAGCATGAGATCGACTTCAAATATGCCGATGCTCTTACCGCTGCCGACAACATCATTACCTTCAAGCAGACCGTGAAAAAAATCGCCTATGCCAATGGCCTCCATGCCACTTTTATGCCTAAGCCCATCTACGGCGTGGCCGGCAATGGTATGCATATCAATATGTCCCTGTTTAAAGACGGGAAAAATGTCTTCTACTCCCCCGATGGAGATCGCCAGCTTTCCAAGGCGGCCTATCACTTCATTGCTGGCCTGCTCTGCCATATCAAGGCAATGGCTGCCATCACCAACCCCCTGGTCAACTCCTACAAGCGGCTGGTCCCCGGCTATGAGGCCCCCTGCTACCTGGCCTGGTCCGCCTCCAACCGCTCTGCTCTGATTCGTATCCCCTCCGCCCGTGGTCAGTCCACCCGCGTAGAGCTACGCAACCCCGACCCCTCCTGCAACCCCTATCTGGCCCTGGCTGTCTGCCTGGCCGCCGGCCTGGACGGCATCGAGCGCGGTCTTGAGCCCCCCGAGGAGATTACCGAAAATATCTTTGACATGGATGCCGCAGCCCGGGCTGCCAACGGCATCGAAGACCTGCCTAATTCTCTGGAGCACGCAATCTTCGCTCTTGAAGAGGATTCTCTTATCCAGTCCGTCTTGGGCCCCCACATCTATCCCCAGTATGTGACCGGCAAAAAGAAAGAGTGGGAAGAATACTGCACCCGCGTCTCCAGCTGGGAGGTCGCAAAGTATATGGTGCTGTACTGATTATACAACACCCCAAACCGGGAGAAACCGTACCCTTCGGCTTCCCCCGGTTTTTTTGAGGATAGACGGATATTTATTCATATATTCGAGCTTTAACGAATATCATTTCATATTTTCCCCAAATTTCCGGGAAAAATACCCGTTCAGTTTTCTGCCATTTTTTCAAGAAATGCATTGACGCGGGATAAACTTTCCGATATACTTAAGTGTTAGAAATCAACATAAATTTGCAAGAGAGATACGGGGAACAACCGTGATACCCCCGTATTTTATGGATGGAGGGACACGATGAAAAAAGCATATCTTTACTTAGAAAACGGGCAGGTCCTGGAGGGCAAAAGCTTTGGCGCCTCCGGCACCGCCATGGGGGAGCTTGTCTTCACCACCAGCATCACCGGTTGTGTGGAAAGCCTGACTGACCCCAGCTACTACGGACAACTGGTCATTTACACCTTCCCCCAGTTGGCAAACTACGGCATCTGTCTGGCCGACAAAGAGAGCCCCAAGTCACAGATGGGCGGCGTGGTGGTTCGTGAATACTGTGAGGAACCCTCCAACTTCCGAAGTGATGAGTCCGTGGACGCCTTCCTAAAGGAGCAGAATGTGGTCGGCATCTCCGGGGTGGATACCCGTATGCTGACTCAGATGATTCGCGACAACGGCGTTATGAACGCCGTCATCACCACGGAGGAGACCAAGCCCGACATGGAAACCCTGAAGGCTTTCCGAGTCGTCCAGTCCGTGGAAAACACCAGTGACAGCCACATCACGGAATCTCTCCCTGAGGGCGAGGTCAAATTCTCTGTGGCTTTGATTGACTACGGTGCCAAGCAGTCTATCACCAACAGCCTGCTGGCCCGCGGCTGCAAGGTCACCAACTACCCCTATAACACCCCTGCCGAAGTGATTCTTGCGAATGGCCACGACGGTGTGATGCTTTCCAACGGCCCCGGTGACCCCTCCGACAACGTTTTCTGTATCGAGCAGATCCAGAAACTCTTCGGCAAGATCCCCATGTTTGGTATCTGCCTCGGCCATCAAATGATGGCAATCGCTGCAGGCGCAAAGACCACTAAGCTGAAATTCGGCCATCGCGGCGCAAACCAGCCTGTCAAGGATCTGGAAGATGGCACCGTGGTCATTTCCACCCAGAACCACGGCTACGCTGTGGACTCCGAGTCCCTGATTGGCACTGAGGGCAAGCTGCGCTTTATCAACGTCAACGACGGCACCTGTGAAGGCGTGGACTACCCCGCTTACCACGCCTTTTCCCTGCAGTTCCATCCCGAAGCTCACGGTGGTCCTCTGGATTGCCAGACCGCTTTTGACCGCTTTGTTGACACAATGAAGGAGGGTTTGTAATGCCGAAGGATACATCCATAAAAAAAGTACTTGTGATTGGTTCCGGCCCTATCGTAATCGGCCAGGCCGCCGAATTTGACTATGCCGGTACCCAGGCATGCCGGGTCCTGCAGGCTGAGGGTATTGAGACCGTCCTGGTCAACTCCAATCCCGCCACCATCATGACTGATAACGCCATGGCTGACGCGATTTATCTGGAGCCCCTCACCACCGAGACCATTAAGCGAATCATCCTGGAGACCAAGCCCGACAGCCTTCTGGCCGGTCTGGGCGGTCAGACTGGTCTGACCATCGCCATGGAGCTGGCCCATGAGGGCTTCCTGGCCGCCAACAATGTCCGCCTCATTGGCACCAACGCCGATGCCATTGACAAGGCTGAAGACCGTCAGCTCTTTAAGGATGCCATGGCCCGCATCGGCGAGCCCACCATCCCCTCTGATACCGCCAACGATGTGGAGAGTTGCCTGTCCATCGCCGGCCGGATTGGGTACCCCGTTATCGTTCGTCCCGCCTTCACCCTGGGCGGCGGCGGTGGCGGCGTAGCCTACAACGAGGCCGAACTTCGCGAGAAAGCCGCTGTGGGCCTGGACTACTCCCCCATCACCCAGGTCCTCATTGAAAAATACATCTTTGGCTGGAAAGAGATTGAATTCGAGGCCATGCGCGACCATAACGGTACCGCCATCACCATCTGCTCCATGGAAAACTTTGACCCCGTGGGTGTCCACACCGGTGACTCTATCGTGGTGGCCCCTGCGCTGACCATGGGCGACAAGGAGTATCAGATGCTCCGCTCCGCTGCCCTGAAGATCATCGAAGAGTTGGGCATTGAGGGCGGTTGCAACTGCCAGTTCGCTCTGGATCCCGACAGCTTTGAGTACGCAGTTATCGAGGTCAATCCCCGTGTATCCCGTTCCTCCGCTCTGGCCTCCAAGGCTACCGGATACCCCATCGCAAAGGTCACCGCAAAGATTGCTCTGGGCTACACCCTGGACGAAATCAAGAACGATGTCACCGGCGAGACCTACGCTTGCTTCGAGCCCGCCGTCGATTATGTGGTCTGCAAGTTCCCCAAGTGGCCCTTCGATAAGTTCTACGGTGCCAGCCGTAAGCTGGGCTCCCAGATGAAGGCCACCGGCGAAGTCATGTCCATCGAGCATACCTTTGAGGCAGCCCTCATGAAGGCCGTCAGGGGTGCTGAGATCAAGTTGGACACCCTACGCCGTGCTGACACCAGCGGCAAGTCCCTGGAAGAACGCCTGGCCGCCATGGACGACCTCCGACTGTTCACCATTTTCGAGGCCCTGGAGCAGGGCGTCTCCGTGGACCACATCTATGACGTGACCCGGATCGATCGCTGGTTCATCAACAAGATCAAAAACCTGGTTGAGTTTGAGTCCTCTCTGGCCAAGAATGGCATCGATGCCGAAACCTATCTCCAGGGCAAGAAATACGGCTATCCTGATAAAGTCCTGGCCCGTCTGGCCAATGTGGAAGAGGCTTCTCTGCCCCACCGCTTCCCCAGCTATAAGATGGTCGATACCTGTGCCGCTGAGTTCCAGGCACAGACCCCCTATTTCTATTCCACCTACGACGACACCTGTGACGCCCGTTCCTTCCCCCGTTCCGGTAAGGAGACCGTGGTGGTCCTGGGCTCCGGACCTATCCGTATTGGCCAGGGCATCGAGTTTGACTACAGTTCCGTGCACTGCGTCCAGACCCTGAAGAAGATGGGATATGACGTGGTCATCATCAACAACAACCCCGAGACCGTCTCCACCGACTACGACACCGCCGACCGCCTGTACTTCGAGCCCCTGTCCCCCGAGGATGTTATGGGCGTGCTGGAAGTGGAAAAGCCCATCGGCGTCGTGGTTGCTTTCGGTGGCCAGACGGCCATCTCCCTCACCGACTTCTTGGATAAGCAGGGGATTCCCATCCTGGGCACCTCCGCTGATGGTATCGATATGGCAGAGGACCGCGGCCGTTTTGATGCTCTGCTGGAAACCCTGAATGTCCGCCGCCCCAAGGGCATGAGCGTCACCTCCCTGGAGGAGGCCCTGAATGCAGCAGATGAGCTGGGTTACCCCGTCCTGCTCCGTCCCTCCTATGTCATCGGCGGCCAGAACATGGTCATCGCCCACAACCGGAACGACGTGGAGAAGTACATGAACGTCATCCTCTCCGGCGGCTTCCGCAACGACGTGCTGGTGGACAAGTACATGCCCGGCACCGAAATCGAAGTTGACGTAATCTCCGACGGCACGGACGTGCTGATGCCCGGCATCATGGAGCACATTGAGCGCGCCGGCGTCCACTCCGGTGACTCCATCGCCGTCTATCCTCCCTACACCCTCACCGACAAGATGACCCAAGTGGTAGTTGACTGCTCCCAGAAACTAGCTCTGGCCCTGGGTACCAAGGGCCTGGTGAACATCCAGTACCTGATCTATCAGGGTGAGCTCTTCGTCATCGAGGTTAACCCCAGAGCTTCCCGTACCATCCCCTACCTGTCCAAGGTCACCGGCATCCCCATGGTTGACTTGGCCACCAAAATCATGATGGGCTCCACCCTGAAGGAACTTGGCTATGAGGGCGGCCTGTGGAAGATCCCCCCCTACTATGCTGTTAAAGTCCCTGTCTTCTCCTTTGAGAAAATCACTGACGCCAACTCCATGCTGGGCCCCGAGATGAAGTCTACCGGCGAGGTCTTAGGTTTGGGGCGCACCTTCAACGAGGCCATCTTCAAGGGTCTGGCTGCCGCAGGCTACCGCCACTACAACGGCAAGGGCGTCCTCATCAGCGTGGAAAACCACGAACTGCCTGAGGTCGTGGGCCTGGCTAAGAAGTTCGACGATTTGGGCATGCCCATGTATGCAACCCACGATACCGCTGAGACCATTCGCAGCCTTGGTATCCAGGTCACGGAGATTCCCCCCATCCTGCCCGGCAGCGATGCATACAAGCTGATGGAAGATGGTAAGATTGGCCTTATCATCTACACCGGTGCTCTCTACGACGACACCCTGTCCGATTACATCGAGCTCCACCGTGAGTCCATCCGTCACTCCATCGCCTCCATGACATCCCTGGATACTGCCAACGCCATGGCAGACATGATGGCCAGCAAGTTCCACCTGAACAACACTGAGCTCATCAACCTGAATAACATGCGCAAGGAGCGTCAGCTCCTTCCCTTCGCCAAGATGCAGGGTTGCGGCAACGACTACATCTTCTTTGACAACCGCGACGGCAAAATCTCCAGCCCCAGTTCCCTGTGTGTCAGCATCTGTGACCGCCACTATGGCATCGGCGGCTACGGTATTGTCCTCATTGAAAACTCCGATGTGGCCGACGCCAAAATGCGCATCTTTAACCGCGACGGCAGCGAAGGTAAGATGGCCGGCAACAGCATCCGCTGCGTGGGTAAGTATCTCTACGACAAGGGCATCGTTAAGAACGATTACATGACCATTGAGACCGCCGGCGGCATCCATGTTCTGACCCTGTACATCCGCAACGGCAAGGCCAATACCGTCTCCGTCGGCATGGGCAAGGCAGACCTGCTCACCAGCAGCCTGCCCACCACCCTTCCTGGCAACACTATCATCAACCGTCCCGTGGAGATTGCCGACGGCACCTATAACATCACCTGTGCCTCCATTGGCAACCCCCACTGTGTTGTCTTCTGTGATGATCCATCCTCTCTGGATCTAGAGGCCATTGGCCCCAAGTTTGAGCATGCCGAATACTTCCCCGAGCGTATCAACACGGAGTTCGTGCGTATCGTGAACGATGATACCCTGCGCATGCGTGTCTATGAGCGCGGCAACGGCGAAACCGTGGCCTGCGGCACCGGTGCCTGTGCCGCCGTCATTGCAGCCACCGAGAACGGCCTTTTGAAGAAGGGCCGGGACATCACTGTCAAACTGATTGGCGGCGACCTAATCGTCAACTACACCGACGACGATGTCCTCCTGACTGGTGACGCCGTGCTGGTCTATGAGGGTGTTGTTGAATACTAATTCCCCTTCTCACCTCCCCGCAGGAAAAGGAAGACCCCTTATCCTGTCCACGATCGGACACATCTGATAATCCCATACAACAGATAAGATGCCCCCTGATGCAGGAATTCGAACGCACTGCATCAGGGGGTAACTTTATGTCAGGATGAAGTTTTATAACCAGTGGAGGAGGATTAGATACAGCGCCGTGCCCCCACCGATTGAAAGAAGCATATTGTGCTTCCATTTTTGGAAAGTCACCACCGCCAGCCCGGCAAGAAAGGCTGGTGCTCCGTGATTCCCGGCGGTAATGTCCACACACTTGTAGCAGTAAACGACCAGCATAGCCATGGCTGCTGCGGGCAGGACCTTCCCCAGGTACTGGATAAAGGCCGGGGCCTCCTTTCCCGCAGGGAATACCAGGAAGGATATAAACCGGGTCAGCATAGTCGCCACCATGATAATCAGAACCGTCAGGATAATCTGTAAATTGGTCACTCCCCCAGCCTCCTTTCAATGGGCTGACGCAGAAGGGTCAGGAAGAGCACAATACCCACCATCGAGGCCAAAATAAAGCGGTCTGCGCCAAAGACCACAAGGCAGACCAGAGAGATGCCCAGGCCGCCCAACGTGCTGATATGGCTCTTCTCTTTCTCCCACTGGCCCACCAGGATCACCAGAAACAATGCTGTCATGGCAAAGTCAATGCCCGTAGTGTCAAAAGGGATAAACTGCCCCAGCACAGCCCCTAAGGCGGTACCGACGACCCAATAGGTATAGTCAAAGAAGGACACAAAAAAGTAAAACCATCTTTTGTCCACCCCGGGCGGGATTTCCGCAGAGACATTAACGGAAAAGGTCTCGTCGCACATCCAGAAAATCGTGGGGAATTTCTTCCGGCCCAGATTCCTGTATTTCTCTAACATGGATATCCCGTAAAATACATGGCGGGCATTGACCATAAGGGTCAGAAAAAATGTGCTCACCGGTGCAAAGGCACCCACAAGCACACTGCCCGCCACAAATTGCATGGACCCAGCAAAGACGAAGATGCTAATAAGAATCGGCACCAGAGGCGAAAAGCCCAGCGCTTTCATATAGATCCCATAGGCAATTCCTAAAACCAGAAACCCCGTCATAATGGGAATGGTATAAGGAAAGGCTGCCCGGGCGGCAGCAGCCGGTCGTTTGGTTTCGATAGCACGTCCCTCCTTTCCGGCAGAATATTTCCTCTTTCATAATTTGGTTCTATATTGATTGCATATTATACCCTGACATACAATCCCCGTCAACCATCTGAACACTTTCCACCGGAAACTTCTTCCCCTCTCTGTCTTCCATTTTCCTCCTATAACATAGATATCCGCAAATCCTGAATCGGGAGAGCTTTTCTGATTCTGCGGAGAAAAGGACAATTCGTTTACATTTTCGCAACCAAATTCACAATTTGGTTACATCATTCCAATAGTTTGCTCATATTTCCCGAATAAGATATCCTTGTAAGCAACAGAGAACAACATCACCTCTGACTTACCTTACACACTCTCTTTTCTCTCTCTTTTCTCTTTTCAAGAAAGAATGGCAGCGACCTGGGAAATCGCTGCCGTTCTTTTTTTGCAAGAAACAAATATACACGATAGAACTCTTTTAAAGCACCATTTCACTTATTTTTCTCGTGCATTTTCCAATTCCCACAAAAACGGGGAATCCATCGTTGCATTTTGTATCTTACTGTGTTACAGTTACTATATACGTTTTATCCTTGATTGGAAACGGACGCCGCCAGATCCGCTGCCCGACAGCCCTTTCCGTCAACCAAGTCAGTTGGTTCATACCAATTCAGAAAAGGAGACTATTTTATGAATTTCGAACTCAACGAACAGCAACTGTCTATCCAGAAGATGGCTCGTGACTTCACCGAGAAGAAAGTTCTGCCCGGTGTCATTGAGCGTGATGAGACCCGCGAGTATAACTTGGGCCTGTACAAGGAAATGTCCGAGATGGGCTTTATCGGTCTGCCCTATGCCAAGGAATATGGCGGCCAGGGCCTTGGCTACATGGAGTATGCCCTGGCAATTGAGGAGATTTCCAAGGTTGACCCCTCTCTGTCCGTTTCCTTCTCCGTCTCCACCTCCCTGTATGGTGGCTCCCTGTACTTCTCCGAAGCTACCGATGAGCAGCTCAAGCGCTGGATGACCCCCGTCATGCGTGACGGTCACTTCGGCTCCTTCGGCTTGACTGAGCCCACTGCCGGCTCCGACGTCAGCGGCATGAAGACCTTTGCAGAGCGTCAGGGTGACGAGTTCGTCATCAACGGTAGCAAGTGCTTTATCACTAACGGCCCTCTGTCTGACTACTACGCTGTCTACGCACTGACCGACCACGAGATGGGCCCCAAGAGCATGGCCACCTTTATCGTGGAGAGAAATACCCCCGGCTTCTCCATCGGTGCCCGCCACAACACCATGGGCATCCGCAGTGCTATGGTCAGCGAGCTGTTCTTTGATAACGTCCGCATCCCCGTGGGCAACATGATTTCCACCCCCGGCAAGGGCTTCGCTACCGCTATGAAGACCCTGGATGGCGGCCGCATCGGCATCGCTTCCCAGGCTCTGGGTATCGCTGAGGGTGCATTTGAGATTGCTCGTCAGTACATGAAGCAGCGCCAGCAGTTCGGCAAACCCATCTCCAAGAACCAGCATCTGGCCTTCCGTATGGTGGACCTGGCCAACTCCATCGAGATGGCAAAGTACATGGTCTATAAGGCAGCTACTGACAAAGACGCTCACAAGCCCTTCTCTCAGGCTGCTGCTAAGGCCAAGCTAATTGCTGCTGAGACCGCTATGCGTGTGACTACCGATGCAGTCCAGATGATGGGCGGCAACGGCTACATGAAGGAATACCATGTTGAGCGTCTGATGCGTGACGCCAAGATTACCCAGATTTACGAAGGCACCAGCGAAGTGCAGAAGATTGTCCTGTCCAAGACCCTGTTCGACTGATTGGCCGATCGCACAAGGTGATTCCCCGACTACGGTACACAACCGCATAGATATAAAAATCTGCCGGAGGATGCTTCTCCGGCAGATTTTCTGTTCTCAAAAAGGTTTCCTACTCTATGGCTCGAATCTTTGATAAATCTCCGCTGGTCAGAGCCTCAAGGTTCTCCGTGATTTTTTCTGCGGGCCAGTCCCACCACTTCAAATCTAAGAGATACTCAATCAGTTCCCGGTCGAATCGCATGCGCACCACCCTGCAGGGATTTCCCACAGCAACACTGTAGGGTGGGATATCCCTGCCGACCACAGAGTTTGCCCCGATGATGGCGCCGTCGCCAATATGGACGCCGGGCAGGATTGTGACATTCTGGCCGAACCACACATCATTGCCAACCACAGTGTCCCCTTTTAATGGGAGATCTTCCATGGAAGGTGCTGAGGCCTCCCATCCACCTCCCATAATATTGAAGGGGTATGTGGACACGCCGCACATCTGGTGGTTAGCCCCATTCATGATAAACTCCACGCCCTTGCCTATGGCGCAAAACTTTCCGATAATCAGCCGATCCCCGATGAAGTCATAGTGGTGGGTCACATGCCGCTCAAACCCCTCCGGGTCGACAGAATCGTCATAATAGGTGTAGTCCCCAACGAGAATCGTAGGCCGTGTAATCGTATTCTTCACATAACATACGCTGGGAATGTTTTCATTGGGATAAATCGCATGGGGATCGGGTCCAAACATTCATCCTACCTCCTCAGATTCTTTTCTCAACCCAGATCATAGAAAGCAGGCAGAGCTTACCATAAAGCAACCAGCTTTCGCGGAAACAGGATTGGAGCCTGAACCTTCAACCCAAAAACTCTCCGAAAGGATTTGAATCCCCCCTGAATCGTTTGGTCATTTCATTATTTCATGCTCTCATCGTATCCTGCCCGCTCGCCGCCGATAAACTTAGGGCGTACCCGGGCCGCCAGGAGAATGGCCTCCCCCAGTCTCCTCTTTTCCAGGCGGACAGGCACTGCCACTCTCTTCAAATGCATCCCGATGAGGGTCCCGCCAATATCCAGGCCTGCATCTGCCCGGATCTCCTCCAGAACCACAGGATCCCGGAATCCATGGTAGGCTGCAGTAGCAAAGGAACCGCCGGCCTTTGGCTGGGGCACCACGTTGCAGGGTTCTCCAAAGGGGACCGCTTCCCGCTCCACCACAACAGCCCGGTTAAGATGCTCACAGCACTGGGCTGCCAGGTAGATTCCCCTGGGCTCCAGGACGTCACGGATGCCCTCAAAGATGGCTTTCCCTACCTCAGGGCTGGAATTGCTTCCCATTCTATGGCCGCACACTTCGCTGGAGGAACAGCCCACCACAAGGATCTGACCCTTACGGAGTTTTGCAGCTTCACAAATCTGCTCTGCTGCAGCGCGGGCTTCGCTGCGCACTTGATCCAACATATCTCATACACCTCAATGTCTCTTCCGTATTCAAAAGGCAGGGGACACTGCCCCATGCCTCTATTGTACGCAGGTTCCCCGTCTTTTCCATAGCCAAACCGGGATTATTTTTGATGGTCAGTTTTTCCCTTCAGCGTTTCCTTTCTTCACCCGTTCCTCCCTCTTTCCACGCCTGACACTGATGACGATACGGATGATCTCCGATCCAATGATAACCCCGCTGGAGATTCCCACCGCCACCTGGAGCGTTGCGATTCCATTCTGAACAAACTGATCGTAGTCACCGGACACGAGCCCACTCATTGCATAGTAGAGAAGTCCGCCGGGCAGCAACGGGATAATGCTGGGGATCAGAAAAACATTTGCCGGTGCCATGCGGACCCGGGCCTGTCCCTCCGACCAAACGCAAACCACTGCAGAGGCAACTAACATGCTGAAAAAGTACCCTCCGCCGTTCTCCCAGACAATCAGGTAGCAGGCCCAGGCCATGGTACCTCCCAAAAATGCCACAAGCAGATGCTGACGCTTCAGCTGAAACACCAAAGCGAAGCCCATGGTTCCCACACCCGCACAGAGAATTTGGATTAAAACCTCTCTCACAGAAGATACCCCCCTATCACCAGCGCCACCATATAGCCAACCGCAATGGCTGCGGCACTCAGGACTGCCCCCGTCATCCGATAGATGCCCGTGAGGATATCCGAATAAAAGAGCTCCCGCACGCCATTGGCCATATCCAACCCGGGAACAAAGAGCATAACGTCCCCAATCATGACCATGTCCAGGTGAATCCGTGGACTCAAACCGGCAAATATCTGGGCGAACATACCGACCGTAAAACAGGCCATCACCGTATAGATGATGTGATGCTGATTATGGGAGCGACGGAACTGATTCATCGCATAGATTAACACAGAAATAACTGAGGCCAGAAGGCAGTCCATCATCGTTCCGCCAAAGAGCACCGTAAAGGCCCCAACGCCCAGCGCACAGCCTGCCAGCTCCCGTCCGGACCATTCACCAGCCGAAGGCACGCCATTGAACAAGTGCAGGTCCTCAACAGCTGGCGTTCGATTACAAACCGCCCGGGCAGCAGCGTTGATCTCTTCCATCCGTCGCAGGTTAGTTCCCCTCTTATCCGCTCGGATTGCGCAGGTACTGGAGTAATGATCCCCCTCGGGGCTTTTCACAGATACTGCCGCCTGGCTCGCCATAACATGGGCATCCAGGACCTCCATGCCATAAGCCCGAAGCATACGGCTCATCATATCCTCTGTACGCCAGGACTCCGCCCCACACTCCATCATCTGACGCCCCTGATCAAGGGCATATTCCACAAGAGTCTCATATTCTGTCCGTATCATGGTACACCTCCTTTCAGGGATGCTCTCGGATAGTACATCCTAAACCAATTCCAACAGGAAGGCAAGAGGGAAAACAGCTTAGAAAGACCGTTTTTACCCCCATGTTTTTATGCAATTTTGAACCATCCGTTTTGGCATTGACCTTTTTCCTCAAATACGATACAATAACAAAGCCAATATGATTCTTTTACAAAGGAGGTCTCATCATGTGGGATCGCGTCTCATTCAAAGCTGTCGGCAAAGTGAATTTTAAAGCAAACTACTGGCCCTGCATTGCCGTTTCCCTGCTTCTCGCCCTGCTGATTGGAAATGCTTTTACTCTGAATATCGGCAGTTACAGCAGTGATTTCAGCAATCTGATTCATGCCTGCCGGACCTATGGCATCCACACCGGTGAAGACCTCTCCTATGTTATACAGTGTGCCTTCAACCTTCTGCTCCCTGCAGTGGCCTCAGGAACGTTATTGAGCCTGGCCATCTCCCTTCTGGTCGCTAACCCCTTTGAAGTCGGTGCAAGCAGATTCTTCTTGGAAAGCACTTCCTTCCACCCCGCCCGCTTTTCCCGGGTGTCTCTGGGCTTTACCGGTAATTTTGGTAATGTAGTCCTGACTCAATTCCTGCGAAATTTGTTCATTTTCCTCTGGTCCCTTCTCTTCCTGATTCCCGGTATCGTACGGAGCTATGGTTACTTCGCCGTCCCCTATATCCTGTCTGAAAACCCCAGTATGCCCTACAAGCAGGCGCTGGATCTAAGCCGGTCGATGACCATGGGCTACAAGGGCGATATCTTCATCACCGACCTCTCTTTCCTTGGCTGGCACTTTCTGAGTGCCCTTACCTTTGGCATTCTTGGCGTCTTCTATGTAAGCCCCTATATCTGCGCCACAAACGCGGAGATCTACCGATTCCTCCGGGCTAAAGCAATTGAGCAGGGCATCGCTTCCCCGGAAGAACTCCCCGGAATGGGCTCTCTGTAACTCCTGATCCCCGCCGAGTCATTCCTCGGTGCGGGGTCATTTTTTCTGCGGGGGTATGGCCTACTCCTGTCTTCGCCGTCCTCCTTGTCTTTCTCCCGGCCCCATGCTATAATGGGCCCAGAAATCCCCACAAGAAAGGAGATGCCTATGCGACCCTTGATTGCTCTCTTTCTCTCTGTTCTAATGGCCCTCTGCCTGACTGCCTGCGGACAGCAGGAGAGTTCTGCCCAGGATGCTTCTCAGAACATCAGCCAGGAATCTGTTCCGGCTCCGGAGACTGCTACCCTGGAAGAAGTCCAGGAGGCCCCCTTTGAGACCCATTTTGACATGAGTGGTCTGTCCGAAGAAACCATAGACCGGGCTCTTCAAACCGTCGACCAGAAAGATACCCACAATGGTATTACTGTACAGATTCAACAAAGCCTCTGGGACGGTCAGAATTTGTATGTGGCCTTTGACTTGATCTATCCTGCGGGGCGGCCGTCAACCCCTGACCTGCCGGATCTTTTATTGGCCTCGGGCAAGGTGACCGATCCCGCCAAGGCGGTTCTCATTCCCACTACCATTGACGTTACCTATACCGAAATGGGAAGCAATACGCATTCCTATTTTGTCACCTTTTCCGGATGTGAGATTTCTTTGGTAAACAAAGAAATCTCCCTAATCCTCCCGCTTCCCTCGGATACTTTTCTCTTTACCTGGACCGTTGAGAGCGACTGTGAAAGCCAGACCGTCGACCTGGTAGACCGGTCCGGCGCTGCAGTGGGCACCGCTGTCCTCTCCCCCTTTACCTTGTCCATCCATTTCGAAAATGTCGACCCTTCAGGCTTCTCCGCTGATGGCTCTGCCATTGTTCTCCTAGATGCCGCCGGAGAACCCATCCCGGAAACCTGGAGTATCAGCGGCGACCCCTATGATGCCGTTCTTGAGTTCTTTATCCCCATGGAGCCCGGAACCATCCGCACGGTTCAGGTTGGCCCATACACCGGACATTTTTAAGGGGGGACCTTTATGCAGCTCCGTTTGAGCGCTTTCCTGGCGGCAACCACCTTTCTGATTGCAGCGCTGACCGCCTGCTCTCCCTCCTCACCTGCCCCTGCTCATCCGGACGAACTGCTGTCGCGTTGCTGTGGATTGGATCTGAAAAGCCTCCCCCACGAGGATATAGAAGCCACTTTGCAAACCATCGACCAGTCCACAACAAACCTGGGTGTTGAGGTTCGGGTTCATCAAACACTAGGAGACGCTATGACCCTATATGTAGTCTGTACCGCTGCATTCCCAGATGGAATCCCTCAGGAATGGGCCTCCCCTCAACTGGCCGTTCTGACCGCTTCGGACATCGCACTCCCCTGCACCCGCCAAAATGTCTATATAGAACCCCTGGATAAGGACACTCTGGCTTTTGTCTGCAGCTTTGGCTTCGATAAGGAGCGGCTGTTCCCCGGAACCGAGGTCACATTGACCCTCCGGGGAGGCACACAGAACGATGAGCCCAATGTGACCACTACCCATGTCTTTTCCTGGACAACGGAAAACCAGGGGAAGATACGCTATGTGGATATCAAAGACGAGCATGGCCGTATGACAGGCACCTGCAGTATCTCTGCCTTTGCCATAAACGCTACCCTTTGGAACGGTGGAAGTCTCTATAGTGGCCCGGAGGACTATCTCTCCACGATCCATCTTTTCGACGAGAGCGGCCAGTCCGTTGACACCGTTCTCTCCCAAGGCGGCGGTGCTATCAACGGCTGGAAGCAATTTTCTACCCCCGTGAATCTTGCTACCGTGTCTGCTGTTCAGGTTGGGCCTTATCTTGCGGAGTTCTCTTCCTGAGGAATGGGCCCCTCTCACCGGTGGACTCTTCGCACGGACCCTCCTCACCTTAAGCTATCCACTTCACTTTTCCTATAAAAATGCCTTCTGCGTAGAAAACTACGCAGAAGGCATTTTTTCTGTTCATCGCTTTTATAGAGTAATTCCCAGGATTTGGAGCAGCACCTTACAGAAAAAAACTGCTAACACTACTAAGGTAAGGGGCTTGACAAATTTCACACCACCCTGAATAAAGAACCGGGTCCCCAAATAGTTCCCAAGGAGGCCAAAGCACCCAGCTACCAGGCCCAAAAGAATCATAACCTTGCCCCCCAGGAGGAAAACCACCAAGGCAGAGAGATTCGTCGTCAGATTGATCGCCTTAGTCACGCCGTTTGCCTTCGTCAGTTCCATGTGTGCCAGTCCGGTAAAGGCCAAGATCAGAAATGTCCCCGTGCCCGGCCCGTAAAAGCCATCGTAGCCGCCGATGAGCAGTGCAGCCAGAGAACTGATCATCAAAGTCTTGTGGGGACTACAAGGCACTTCCGCCTCCTGTTGTCCCAGGCCGTTTCCTCGGAACACATAGACTGCTACCAGGGGAAGGATCACCAGCATCAGAAGGGTAAAAACCTCTGAATCTATCTTCAGAGCCAGCTTTGCCCCCAGGGTAGACCCGATAAAGGCAAAAATCACACAGACCACCGCTTGCCTCCAAGGGATGAAGCCCTTGCGGGCAAAGCGCACAGTAGTGAGCGCCGTACCCATAGCCGAGCTGAGCTTGTTTGTGGCAATGGCGTTGTGCGGAGGAAGCCCGGCAATCAGATAGGCCGGAAGAGAAATCAACCCTCCTCCACCTGCCACCGCATCCACAAAACCACCCAGAAACACTAACGGGCACACGATAACAAAATGAAGGAGGG
>JABUSR010000234.1 GCA_021442645.1 Ruminiclostridium sp. | reverse complement strand
CACATATTCTCCGCGGAGGGAGGCAGCCTTTTCAAAGATGTCCCGGGGGGTGCTGTCGTCGAAGGAAAGCTGAATGAGACCAGAGCGGTCTCGCAGGTCCACAAAAATCAGGCCGCCCAGGTTGCGCTGACGCTGGACCCAGCCGCAGACGGAGATCTCCCGGCCTACGTTGGCCAGACGGAAATTGCCGCAGTAATCTGTACGGGTGAAATTCTGTAAATTATCCATGGTTGTCGTTCACTCCAGTATATCGTAAAGTTTACGGGTTTTCTCTATAAGAATACGCCAGGTTGGCAGAAGGGTCAAGCCCATTTTTACGCCCTGCCCGCAGGCGGCTACACCAAAGGTTGGGCCAGCAGGAATGTCAGGACCTCCTGCTGGAAGGCCTGACTGCCGGAGGTGCGATAGGCCCGGACATCATCGCCCCCGCCGGTGAAGTCCATCTGCTCCGCCCCGGTAAAGGCCAACTCGAACCGGTCCATACCCTGTCGGAACTCGATAACCACCCCGTAGTCCAGGGTCAGGCCCCGGTCCTGCCCGCCATCTCCCTGGGCCATGTACCGCTTGCTCTCCAGCAAATCCATAAGCTGGTCATAAGCCTCTGTCTTTGGATCGATGACAATGGTCAGAGCTTCTCCTGTCTCCCGGGGGGCCAGCGTGGCCTCTACCTCGGTGACTTGGGCCGGGTCAAAGTCGTAGTTCATGGCCCTTTCAAAGCTCTTGGGTAGGAAGAGCCACAGGGCCAGCGCCACTACGATAACGATTTCTACCAGGGCTACCTTGTGCTTGGTGGACAGCTTTTTCATACCTGCTTCTCCTGAATGGGCTTCTCACGGGCCAGGGTCTCCTTGCTCTCTCTGATGAGGGCAACAGCGGCGACGGGCTCCATAGCCTGCTGATCACCAGTGGCCATGTTCTTCACCTTAACCATCCCCTGGCTAATCTCTTCCTCTCCCAGGAAGACTACATAGGGAATCTTCAGCTTGTCCGCATAGCTCATTTTTGCCTTGAACTTCTTCTGTTCGCCATAGACCTGAGCCCGGATCCCGCCAGCTCGCAGAAGGGTGGCGAAAGAGATTGCTGGGGCCAGGTCCTCAGTCATGGGCAGCACCAACACGTCAGTGGGTGCTGTGACCATATCCTCGTTGAAATACCCCTGCTCACCCAACACATAGAACAGGCGGGTAAGGCCGATGGAGATACCCACGCCGGGCAGGGGCTTATCAATGTAATACCCAGCCAGGTTGTCGTATCTCCCGCCGGAACAGATGGAACCAATCTCCGGATGGTCCAGCATAACGGTCTCATAGACGGTGCCGGTGTAGTAGTCCAGACCACGGGCAATCGTCAGGTCCACAGAAAAGTTCTCCTCGGGTACGCCGAAGGCAGATAGGTACTTCACCACGGTGGCTAGCTCGTCTACGCCCTGGTCGAAGGTCTCATTGCGACCCCGGTAGCCCTCCAGAGCGGCGAGGACCTCCTGGTTGGATCCGGTGATGGCAATGAAAGTCAATATCTCTCCGGCGGCTTCCTGGGAGACTCCGGACTCCATGAGTAGGTCCCGCACTTTTTCCGCACCGATCTTGTCCAGCTTGTCCACGGTGCGCATGATCTCCCCGGACTGCTCGCCCAAGCCCTGCATATCGTAGAAGCCGGTGAGGATTTTCCGGTTGTTCACCCGAATCCTGAACCGCTCCAGGCCCATCGACCGGAAGGCATTGTAGATAATGGAGGGAATCTCCGCCTCGTTGGAGATATCCAGCTTGCCGTCGCCGATGACATCGATGTCGCACTGGTAGAACTCCCGGAAGCGGCCCCGCTGGGCCCGTTCGCCCCGGTAGACTTTCCCTATTTGGTAGCGGCGGAAGGGGAAGGTCAGGTGACCGTAGTTTAAGGCCACGTACTTGGCAAGAGGCACCGTCAGGTCGAACCGCAGCGCCAGGTCACTGTCCCCCTTGGTAAAGCGATAAATCTGTTTCTCCGTCTCACCGCCGCCCTTGGCCAGCAGGATCTCTGCCGATTCGATGACAGGGGTGTCCAGAGGGGCGAATCCGTAGAGGGAGTAGGTGGTGCGCAGGCTTTCCAGCATCCGCTCAAACTGCATCTGCGGGCCGGGGAGGAGCTCCATAAAACCGGACAAAGTCCGGGGCTTGATACGATCCATGGTCAGGACCTCGCTTTCTTCGTTGTTCTCGGCCGGGCGCCCCTCCTTCAGCGGGGCGGACCCGTTCTCACTGACCCGGACAGGTCAGGAAAAATGCGCCTTCGTCCCTGATTTCCGGAACGAGGACGCATTTTTAATCGTTTGGATGGTGTTATATATTACACAGTAACTGGCTTGATGGCAGGATTGACAATCTCTCTCCAGTCCAAGTCGCCCCGCTCCAAACCGTGGATGAGAATCTCAGCCGTGGCCACGTTGGTCGCAAAGGGAATATTGTACTGGTCACACATCTGGTTGATGTACTTCAAATCCGGATCCAGATCGCTGGACCGGGGATCGGAGAAGAAGAGCACCATGTCGATCTCGTTGTAGGCGATTCGTGCGCCAATCTGCTGGCTGCCGCCGTGGGCATGGGATAGGAACAGACGGACAGGCAGGCCAGTGGCCTCCGCAACAAGGCGGCCGGTGGTGTTGGTGGCACAGACCGTATGCTTGGACAGAACGCCGCAGTATGCGATACAGAACTGCACGATTAACTCTTTTTTGTGGTCGTGACTCATCAAGGCGATATTCATGTTGGCTCATCCTTTCCCGTGTGGTGCGCCGTGCGCACTTAGCTAAAATCGAGGAATTTCCTTCGTCTCTTTACCTGATTCGCATCAGGGGAGTCTGTTCCCCTGTGGTGCGGCGGGCTATATTTCGGAATGCCTGTGCGGCCCCCTTTTGATTGGTGGGCAGCAAGACTCTGCCGCTCCCCGCCGCCAGTGTTACCTGGGCGTCCTCCGGCACCAGCCCCAACAGGGGCAGGCCAACGGCGTCCATAGCATCGTCAATGGTGGTCGCCATCTTCCGCAGGAGTCGGCCCCGCACCCGGTTGACCACCAGGTGGATGGTCTCCAACTGGTCAAGCTGCGCCACGGTCCGCTGGGCGTCCCGCAGGGAAGCAGGGTCGTTCAGTGCCACCACAATGGCCCGGTCTGCCCCGCAAACAGCTAGGCGGAACCCCGGGCCCAAACCGGCCGGGGCGTCAATCAGAATATAGTCGAACCTCTCCCGGGCCTGCTCCAGCATAGCTCGGAACCCGTCCTCCCCGGCAAAATCCTCCGGTAGGGTCAGGGGTGCGGTCAGCAAAAAGAGATTGGAAAGAGAAGGGTGGGGGACAGCTGCTCGCTCCAGGTCGCACCGGCCAGCCATCACATCGCTGAAATCCATCAGCACAGCATCCGACATGCCTAAGGTGATATCCAGGTTGCGAAGACCCACGTCTCCGTCCACACAGAGAACAGAATGCCCCTGTAGGGCCAGAGCGGCGCCGATTCCGCCGGTCAGAGATGTTTTCCCTGTGCCGCCTTTCCCGGACGTAATGACGATTGCAGTTCCCACTGTCATTCCTCCCGAAACTTCTGTTTCAGTTTAGCATATTACCACGGAGGTTGCAAGTGTTTTTTGTGCAAAGATACTAAAAAGCCTATTCGTTGGCCTCTTTAATCTTCGTCCACTTCCGTGGGTACTCCTTTGGGGTTATCTCCGACTTGTAGACGGTGACCAGCCGGTGGTAGACCTCCGTACCAGGGACCAGGTAATCCATGACAAAGGGCTTATCACCACCCAGTTTGGCAATAATCTCCTCCGCCGACTGAATCTCCTCATCGGTCTTATTGCTCTTCATGGCAAAGAACAGGCCGCCCTGCTTTACATAGGGCAGGCAAAGCTCCGCCAGCATAGGCATGGCGGCTAGGGCACGGGATACCGCTACGTCATACCGATCCCGGTACTCCGGCCGATGGGAAAGTTCCTCCGCCCGCCCCTTCAGGAATGTGACTCCTTCCAGCCCAAGGCAGTGGGATACCTCTTGGAGCCACTCTATTCGCTTGCCCAGAGTATCCAACAGGGTCAGCTCAATGGAGGGATCCAGGATTTTCAGCACCAGGCCAGGGAAACCAGCGCCAGTGCCTACGTCGATGACTTTCTTGCCTGCCAGGGCCTTGGTGGGCAGGAGGGCTGCACTGTCCAAAAAGTGGAACTTCACCACCTCGGACGGGTCCTTAATTGCAGTCAGGTTCATGACCTGATTTTTTTCCAGCAACAGGTCACAGTAGAGATTAAGCTTCTCGATAGCCTGCTCTGAGGGACGGAGGCCCAGTCGGGTGAGTCCCGCCCGGAGCTCCTGATTCAATTCTTCTGTCATAGGGCACCTCACCAATTGATGATCTGTCCAGAGTAAAATACGTAAAAGTATCCGACGGTCAGCAGGACCATGGCCGCGATGCCAATCCATGCCTTGATACGGGTCGGCCGGTCGGCAGGCTCCCAGACCTCCTGTTTCTTCTCCAGAAGAGGGGAGTCCACTGTGGGGGTCTCCCGGGTTTTCTTATCCGGTTCCATCGCATTCACCTTATTTATGAGTGGGGATAAATCGGATTACTGCTTCTGCTGATCCTTCAGCAGGTCGCGGATTTCGGTGAGCAGCTTCTCTTCAGCAGAGGGCTCTGCGGGGGCCTCTGCTGCCTCCTCGGCCTCCTTCTTGCGCCGGGCTTCCGCCTTGTCCTTTGCAGAGTTTATGGCCTTAATGACGCAGAACACCACCAGAGCTACCAGCAGGAAGTCGATGATGGTGGTCAGGAACGTGCCAATCCCTATGCATACGGCAGGCTCAAGAACCTCTTTTGTCGCCTGATCTACAACCTCGGGCTTCAGGATGATGTCTAACTTACTCAAATCGGTGCCGCCAAAGATATAGCCGATGACTGGCATAACCACATCGTTGACCAAGGACGTTGTAATCTTACCGAAGGCGGTCGCGATGATGACACCGACCGCCATATCAATCACGTTGCCGCGATTGATAAACTCTTTGAACTCAGCGAAAAAACCTCTGGCTTTTTTGGTGGGAGCTTCCATAATACGATATCCTCTCTTTGTATAAATTGGGGGTTCGCCTTACTTTTTGGAAATAACTTCCAATCCGCCCAGATACTTCTGCAGGACCTCGGGGACCTTGATGCTGCCGTCAGCCAGCTGATTCTGCTCCACCATAGCGGGGAAGATGCGGCTGGTAGCCAGTCCGGATCCGTTCAGTGTGTGGACGAACTCGGGCTTGCCTGTGCTCTCCCGGCGGAAACGAACGTTACCGCGGCGGGCCTGGTAGTCACGGGCATTGGAAACGGAGGAGACTTCCTTGTACCCCTGCATGGAGGGGATCTGAATCTCGATGTCGTAAGTGCGTGCCATGGAGGCGGAGCAGTCACCGGCGGCCAGCTTCACCGTACGGAAGTGGAAACCCAGTCCCTTCACCAGGTTCTCAGCCTTAGTCACTAGTTCGTCGAAGGCGTCGTCGGAATCCTCGGGGCGGGTGAACTGGAACATCTCCACCTTATTGAACTGGTGGCCGCGGACCATGCCGCGCTCTTCAGCGCGGGCAGATCCGGCTTCACGACGGAAGCAAGGAGTGTAGGCAAAGAGCTTCTTGGGCAAATCAGCCTCGGCGAGGATCTCCTCCCGGTAGATGCTGGCCAGGGCCGCTTCGGCGGTCGGCAGCATATAGTGGATGCGGTCGTCCGTGGGGTTCTGAATCTTATAGACCTCGTCAGCAAACTTGGGGAACTGGCCTGCGGTCTCACCGCACTGATACTCCAGCATGTGAGGGGGAAGGATGAACTCGTAGCCGTCTGCCAGGTGGCAGTCGATAAAGTAGTTCAGCAAGGCCCACTCCAGGCGGGCGCCCATGCCGGTATACATCCAGAAGCCGGAGCCGGCCAGCTTGACACCACGGGGGTAGTCGATGAAGCCTAGGTCAGTACACAGGTCTACATGGTGCTTGGGTTCGAAGTCGAACTTGTGGGGCTCACCGAAGTAACGCAGTGGCTCATTGGCCTCCTTGCCACCAGGCGTCAGATCTTCATCGGGCAGATTGGGGAGGGAAAGCATCAGTGTACGGTATTCGGTCTCCACCGCCCGGAGCTTCTCATCGTTGGCTGCGATCTCGGCCTTCAGCTCGCCCATACGCTGGAAGACGGGGGCAGTATCCTCGCCGGCCTTCTTCATCTGGGGAATGGTCTTGGAGACCTTGTTCTGCTCAGCCTTCATCTGCTCCGTAGCAAAAATCACATCTCTGCGCTCTTTGTCCAGCTCCAGGATGCGGTCCACCTCTGCGTCGCAGTTGATTTCCTTTGCGAGGAAGCCAGCTTTTACCTTGTCCGGGTTTTCCTTGATTCTTTTGATGTCCAGCATGGTGATCACCTCATAATTTAGATATTGCGCGGGTTGCTACTCTCTCTTTTCTGCATGTTTCACGTGAAACGAAGGGGTCCGGGGCTCTCTTGTGGGTTAATATATCATTGTATACAGATGACGGTAAGCCTCCGCAGGCGAAGGCTGTCCCTCTGTCAGAGGCTTAGTGGGCAGATATCCCACCAGTTCGGATTCCTCAAATTGGTCCACCAAGACCTTGAGCTCAGAGTAGGATTTACGGGCAGTTGCTTCCATTTGCCGTAGGCCCTCCATGGCCTGTACCTGCTTCTCTAAAATAGCTTTCTCTTCTCGAGCTTGGTCTAAATCCTCCTGAGCCTCTTCCAGCTTGAGTTCCAACTGCTGCTTTTCCAACTGCAGCTCAGCTACATCACTGGTGAAGGACTCGTTCAGGTCCTCCAGCGCCTGTTGACTTCGCTGCTGCATAAAGAATGCCAACAGCAGGAGCAGAAAGACCACCGCAAAGAGAACGGCCAGATATACCGTCACCGGACGGCTTTTACTCTTGGTTTCCGTCTCCTTCTTCCCCTCCCCAGGGGGTGCCGCTGTCGTCTTGGATTCCTCGGGATTCAACGCCTCGCCTCCCTTCCGGGCAGGGATTCCAGTGCCTTCATCAAGTCCTCCAGGTCCTCCCTGTCGTAGTATTCCAGGGCAATCTTACCCTTTTTCTTTCCCTGGGAGATTGTAACCCGTCGGCCCAGACCAGCGGTAAGCTGTCGCTCCGCCTCCTTGAAATAGATGCGGGTGGGGTTGGATTTCGTTTCCTGGGGAATTCCCTCCCGGAGCATCTGACGGATACGCTCCTCAGCCTCTCGGACGGAGTATTTTTTTCCCATAATTTCCTCTGCAAAGGCAATCTGGGCCTCCGCATCAGAGAGAGACAGGAGCGCTCGTCCATGTCCAGCAGACAGGTTTCCCTGCTCGATGAGCCACTGGACCTCCTGTGGCAGGGACAGAAGGCGCATAGTATTGGCCACGGCGGGGCGAGATTTACTCACCCTGCGGGCGGCCTCATCCTGGGTCAGTCCGTAGTCCCGAATCAGGCTGCGGTAGCCTGCCGCCTCTTCTATGGGATTCAAATCCTCTCGCTGGAGGTTTTCAATCAGGCCAAGCTCCATGACCTTCCGATCGTCAGCCTCAATAATCATGGCGGGGACTTCTGTGAGGCCGGCCATACGGGCAGCTCGCCATCGCCGTTCTCCTGCAATAATCTGATAGTAGCCAGAGGCCAGTCGCCGTACCGTAAGGGGCTGAAGCACACCGTGCTGTCGAATAGATTCGGACAACTCGGCCAAAGTCTCTTCATCAAAGTGTTTTCTTGGCTGGTTCAGGCCCGGTTCCACCTGGGAGATGGGGAGAGTCACCGAGCCTCCCTCCTGGGTGTGCAAGGAGCTATCACCCAGAAGAGCATCCAGACCTCTTCCTAAGGCCATTGGGTCATTCCTTCCTTTCCAACGGATTCTGCTTGAGAAATTCTTCGGCCAGCATCTTGTAGGCCATGGAACCCCGGGAGGAGACATCATAGGCGTTCACAGGCTTACCATGGCTGGGCGCCTCGGAAAGCCGCACATTCCGGGGGATGACCGTGGCAAATACCTTACCGGGAAAATGCCGTTTGACCTCCTCCGCCACCTGCATGGACAGGTTGGTCCGCCCATCATACATGGTCAGCAGGAGGCCCTCTAACTGAATGTCGGGGTTCAGGCGGGCCTTCACGATGCGCACTGTGGAGAGCAGATCACTGAGCCCCTCCAAAGCGTAGTACTCACACTGGACGGGGACCAGAACCGCATCGGCGGCACACAGACAGTTGAGGGTAAGCAGCTCCAGAGAAGGTGGGCAGTCAATCAGGATAAAGTCATACCGCTCCCCTACCTTTTCCAAGGTCTGCTTAAGCAGATGCTCCCGTCTGTCCATGGCAATCATCTCCACCGAAGCCCCCGCCAGGGACTTGTTGGCCGGAAGAATGTCGGCATAGGGAGTCTTCACAATGGCATTTTCCACCGGTGCACCGCTGATAAGCACGTCATAAATCGTGGGGAAGACAGCCCCTTTATCGATACCAAAGCCCGAAGTGGCATTGCCCTGGGGATCGAAATCGCAGACCAGTACCCGTGCGCCAGCCGCCCGCAGACAGGACCCCAGGTTTACACAACTGGTTGTCTTACCTACGCCACCCTTCTGATTAACAAAGGCTATGGTTTTCGCCATGGCATGTATCCCCTCTTCTCGTTTTAGCAGAATCCCACAAAATCGCTGGTTGTTAACAGGATACCTTACATTATAACTTTATAGCCCGGGTTTTTCAAGGGGATATCCTTGGGAATCGGCAGGTATTTTTTGCTCCCTTTCCGTCCAAATGACGAAGTCCACCCACCCTCTTCCCTGCGCAATAAAAACAATGGTTGTTTCACGTGAAACAGCCACAGCAGGGAAAGGACCCCGAAGAGAAGAACCCCTTTACACAGGCAGGGCTCCCACCACACTGTAGACTGAAATCTTGCATGGTCCAGTATTAAGAGGCTTCCCTTACAACCCTTGTAGCGTTTCCATTTTTTGGGATTTCATGAGGCCGGACGAATAGGAATCCTTATTTCTCGTTCGTCCCATTGGCCCAGGTCTTTCTTACACTCCCGCAGACATGAAAACACCCCCGGACGAAACTCATCTGGGGGTGTTTGATTCAGGATGGGGTTTTCAGAAGAGGGTCAACTCAGCGCTTGTTGGAACGTCTCCAGATGCCCATCTTCTCTGCGTCCTTAATCAGGTCTTCCCGCAGGTCAGGGTGTGCGATGGAGATAATCTGAGCGGCACGCTCCCAGACATTCAGGCCCTTTAGGTTGATGATGCCGTACTCAGTGACCAAGTACTGGACGCAGGTACGGGGATCGGTCGCAATGGAGCCGGGAGTCAGGGTAGGAACGATACGGCTCTTCAGGTTGCCGTTCTTATCGGTCAGGGAAGAGGACATACAGATGAAGGACTTGCCGCCCTTGGACATATAGGCACCCATGGCAAAGTCCAGCTGGCCGCCGGTACCGGAAATGTGGCGAATACCTGCGGACTCTGCATTGACCTGGCCGAAGAGGTCCACGTCGATACAGTTGTTGATGGACATAAAGTTGTCCAGCTGAGCAATGATGCGGACATCGTTGGTGTAGTCAACGGGTGCGCCCATGACTTCAGGGTTGCGCTCCATGTAGTCGTACATCTTCTTGGAGCCGGCTGCGAATGCGAAGACCTGACGGCCGGGATCTACAGCCTTGTTCTTACCGGTGATCTGACCGGCCAGAGCCATGTCCACAAAACCGTCAACATACATCTCAGTGTGAACGCCCAGGTCCTTCAAGTCGGACTGTGCGATCAGGGATCCGATGGTGTTGGGCATGCCGCCGATACCCAGCTGCAGGCAGGCGCCGTTGGGAATCTCGTTCACGACCAGCTTTGCCACAGCCATATCGACCTCGGTGGGAGCCCCGGTGGAGCCCAGGGTGGCCACGTCTGGGTTGTCGCCTTCCACGACCATAGTGACGTCGTTGACATGCAGCTCAGTGCCGTACAGGCCATAGACCCAAGGCATATTCTCGTTGACCTCAACGATGATGCACTTGGCACGGGCACACATGTCAGCCACGTGAGAGGGAGCCAGGGACAGAGAGAAGAAGCCGTGCTCGTCCATGGGAGGAACCTGTAACATAACCACGTCCACGGGATCCAGATTCTCACGATAGAAGCGGGGCAGCTCCGAGTATCTCATGGGAGAGAAGAAACCCATGCCCTTCTGGATGACCTTACGGTCGATGCCGGAGCAGTGCCAGGAGTGCCAAGCAAAGTGCTCGCCTGCGTCATCAGCCTTGCAGATTTCGGGCATCCACATGGTCACGCCACCGCGGACCTTGACGTCTTCCAGCTCGTTCTGGCGAGCGGCCAGCGCCTTATCCAGAGCCACGGGATGGTTGGTGCACCAGGTGTAATCCACCCAGTCGCCAGACTTAACGACCTTGACGGCCTCTTCAGCAGTGGTCAGCTTGCTGTTGTAAATTGCCTTAAAATCCATCGTTCATTCTCCTTTTCAAGGTTTTAAAAGAATAAAAAAGGTTGAAAAATAATCACGCTCAGTTTAATAGAGTAGTAAAAAAATGTCAAGAAAAACTGTTGCTTTTCCCGAATTTTCCTCCCTAAATCCTTATCTTGAAAGCAACCCTCGTAAATTACTACAAAACCCCCGGAAAAGAGGCTTGATTTTCCGTGATTATTTTGTGACCATTCCCATCTTGAAAGGGTACCCAGGATGCAGTACAATAAGGTATTATCAATTCTATCGGGAAAGAGAGAGTCCCCGGACGGAACAAGAACTAGACAGATATAGAGAGGAGTCTTCCCTGTGGAACAGCTGAAGAAGCGTATTCTAAAAGAAGGAAAAATCCGAGGCACCAACGAGATCCTGAAGGTCGACAGTTTTCTGAATCACCAGATGGACGTAGCCTTCCTGGATGAGCTGGGCGCCGCCTTTAAAGCCCGGTTTGCCGACTGTCAAGTGGACCGGATCCTCACCATTGAGGCCTCCGGTATCGCCATTGCCTGCAGTGCCGCCAAGGCCTTCGGTAATCCCCCGGTGGTCTTCGCCAAGAAGAACAAGACCAAGAATATCGCTGGAGATGTGTACATCAGCCAAGTGGAATCTTTCACCCAAGGCAAGCGTCCTTATAATATCTTTGTCTCCAAGGACTTCCTCCACCCCGGAGAGAAGGTCCTTATCATTGACGACTTCCTGGCCAATGGCAGTGCCCTCCATGCTCTCATCGAAATCGTCCACCAGGCAGGATCCGAGGTCGCGGGCGCCGGTGTAGTAGTGGAGAAAGCCTTCCAGCCTGGCGGCTCCCTCCTGCGGAACGAGGGCGTCCGGGTGGAGGCACTGGCCCGCATTCAGTCCATGAGCGAGGAGACCGGCGTAGTCTTCTGCGACTGAACCCCCTGTTCATTCCGGCCCTAGGCCGTTATGATGAAACTTACTTTAGGAGGAACCAAAATGAAAAAGCGTATTCTTGCTCTGCTCATGGCCGGTGTGATGGTCATGGGTCTGGCCGCCTGCGGCGGCACCACTCCCGAGGGCTCCCAGCCCGCCGGTGACGAGACTGAGACCGCCGGCATCGCCGCAGCCGACCTGAAGATTGGCCTCATCCTGGTGGGTGAAGCTGCTGATGCATACAACAAGAACCACATCGAGGGCATGCAGGCCGCCTGCGAGAAGCTGGGTCTGGATTACGACTCCCAGGTGGTGGTGAAGGCCAACATCGGCGAGGACTCCACCTGTGCAGATGCCATCGGCGAGCTCATCGACGCCGGCTGCCAGGCTATCTTTGCTGACTCCTTCGGCCACGAGCAGTATATGGTAGAGTTTGCCCCCGATTATCCCGAGGTGCAGTTCTGCCACGCCACTGGTTTCCAGAGTGCCAGCGACAACCTGGACAACACCCACAACTACTTCTCCAAGATTTTTGAAGCCCGCTACCTGGCTGGTATCGCCGCAGGTCTGAAGACCGAGACCAACAAACTGGGTTATGTGGCTGCAAAACCCTACGCAGAGGTCATCTCCGGCTACACCGCTTTCTATCTGGGTGCCAAGAGCGTCAACCCCGACGTGACCATGCTGGTAAACTACACCAACGAGTGGTCCGACGCTACTAAGGAAGCCACCAACGCCCAGGCACTCATTGATCAGGGCTGTGACGTTATCTCCCAGCACTCTGACACCTCTGCCCCCGCCACCACCGCCGAGACCAACGGCGTCTTCGCCGTGGGCTACAATGATGACATGATCCCCGTAGCCCCCAACTCCGCTCTGGTTTCTGCCCGCATCAACTGGGGCATCTACTATGAGTATGCTCTGGGCTGCCTGCTCAGCGGCGAAGCCATCGACCAGGATTGGTGCGGCGGCTATGCACAGGGCTCCTGCTATCTGTCTGACCTGAATGATGCCGTCATCGCCGAAGGCACCAAGGAGGCCATCGAGGCCGCGGCTGCCGGCATTTCCGACGGCTCCGTGCAGGTCTTTGCCGGTCCTCTCCACGGTGTGGACGCTGACGGCAATGAGCTGAACCTGGCTGAGGGCGAGTTCTACCTCGAGAACGAGAAATCCTCTGCTCCCTCCTTCGCATTCATCATCGACGGTATCACCGTCCTGTCCTAATCTTTGATCTGGAAATACCCGTGCACCTCTGTCTTCAGGCAGAGGTGCACGCCGTGCCTTTCCCGGGAAGGGCACCGGAAGGGACTGCCCTCGGCAATCTCTTCCTGTGTCCTTTCCAATTTTGTAGTATGAGAGAAGAGGAACCGAGAGTTCAGAGAAAGACGAGGTGAATTTCTTGCAGTCAGTTAACGCCGTAGAGCTGCGGAACGTAACCAAAACCTTTGGCAGCGTGACGGCCAACAACAACGTGAGTCTGGATATCCGGCGGGGTGAGATCCTTGCCCTTCTGGGTGAGAACGGCAGCGGCAAAACCACCCTTATGAATATGCTGGCTGGCATCTATTTCCCCGACAGCGGCCAGATTCTGGTGAACGGAGAGGAAGTGGCCATCCGTTCCCCCAAGGATTCCTTTGCCCTGAAGATTGGCATGATCCACCAGCACTTCAAGCTGGTGGATGTATTTACCGCTGCAGAAAACATCGTCCTGGGTCTGAAGGAAGAGGGAAAGTTTGACCGGAAGGCCATCTCCCGCCAGATTCGGGAGATCAGCAGCCGGTACGGCTTCGACCTGGACCCTGATAAGAAGATCTACGACATGGCTGTTTCTGAAAAGCAGACTGTGGAGATCATCAAGGTCCTCTACCGGGGAGCCGATATCCTCATCCTGGACGAGCCAACTGCCGTCCTCACCCCCCAGGAGACCGAAAAGCTCTTTGCCGTCCTGCGGAACATGAAGGCCGATGGCAAGTCTATCGTCATCATCACCCACAAGCTCACTGAAGTCATGGCCATCTCTGACCGGGTGTCCATCCTCCGGAAGGGCGAATACATCGACACGGTAGATACCCAAACCACCAGCCCCCAGGCCCTCACCGACATGATGGTAGGTCGGGCTGTCACCCTGAACATCGACCGTCCCCTGCCGGAGAATCCTCAGCGCCGCCTGGTGGTGAAAAACCTTACCTGCCTGGATGGCCAGGGGGTTAAAGTCCTGCAGGATGTGTCCTTCTCCGCAATGGGTGGCGAGATTCTTGGCATTGCCGGTATCGCAGGGTCCGGTCAAAAGGAGCTGTGCGAGGCCATCGCCGGGCTCCATCCCGTTGCCAGCGGCCAGATTCTCTACAGCAGCCCCAATGACCCCGATACTGTGGAGCCCCTGGTGGGCCGCTCCCCCATGGAGATCCGGGATATGGGCATAAGCCTTGCCTTTGTGCCGGAGGACCGCCTGGGCATGGGCCTGGTGGGTTCCATGGGCATGACCGGCAATATGATGCTGAAAAGCTACGACAAGAGCGGCCGGTTTTTCCCCACAACCAAACCCTTCAAGGATCTGGCCGAAAACATCCGGGAGGAACTGGGCGTGGTCACCCCCAGCATCAGCACCCCCGTGCGGAAACTCTCCGGCGGCAACGTTCAAAAGGTGCTGGTGGGCCGTGAGATCGCCTCCGCCCCGTCTCTTCTCATGGCCGCCTACCCGGTGCGCGGCCTGGACATCAACGCATCCTACACCATCTACCACCTTCTCAACAAGCAGAAGGCCAAAGGTGTAGCTGTCATCTATGTGGGCGAGGACCTGGACGTACTGTTGGAACTGTGCGACCGAATCCTAGTCCTGTGCGGCGGCAGGGTCAGCGGCATTGTTGATGGCCGGACCGTCACCAAAGAAGAGATCGGTCTGATGATGACCCGTATAGGGGAGGGAAACGGCCATGACGGAACATAAGCACAGCCAGCGGGAGCCTTTGGTCCGCCTGGCCAAACGGGACGACCTGAGCCGGGGCAAGAAATGGGCCATCCGCCTGGGGGCCATCGTCCTAGCACTTCTGGTTGGCTCCCTGTTCATCCTGGTTCTGGGCCACAATCCCATCGAAGTGTACAAGGGCATCGTCTCCGGCTCCCTCAGCGGGCCCTCTACCCGGCGGGTCACGGTCCGGCTGGCCATCCCCCTGTTGGGCGCTGCCTTGGCCCTTGCCCCCGCCTTTAAGATGAAGTTCTGGAATATCGGCGCCGAAGGCCAGATTATGGTCGGCGCCATCGCCGCCACCTACTTCGCCCTCTTCTGGAGTCACCTGCCCAAGCCCGTCCTTCTCCTGCTGATGGTGATCGCCAGCTTAGTGGCTGGCGGTATCTGGGGCCTCATCCCTGCCTTCTTTAAGGCCAAGTGGGGTACCAACGAGACCCTGTTCACCCTGATGCTCAACTACATTGCCCTGGGCATTGAGAGTTACCTGCAGAACGGTCCCTGGAAGGATCCCCAGGGTACCGGTTTCCCCATTATTGCCATGTTCGACCAGAACGCCCGCCTACCCAAGGTCTTCGGGGTTCACATCGGCTGGATCGTGGTCCTTCTTCTCACCTTTGCCATGTTCATTTACATGACCCAAAGCCGCCATGGCTATGAGATCTCCGTAGTGGGCGAAAGTCAGCGCACCGCCCGGTACGCCGGCATGAACGTGAGCAAAATCATCATGCGCACCATGTTCCTCTCCGGTGCTATCGCCGGGCTTATGGGCTTCCTGGTGGTCTCCGGTGCGGACTATACCCTGAACGCCGGTACCTCCGGCGGCGTGGGCTTCACGGCAATCATCGTGGCCTGGCTGGCCCACCTGAACCCCTTCGCCATGGTCCTCATCGCCGGGCTCCTGGCAGTGCTCACTAAGGGCTCCAACGCCATCCAGACCAGCTTTAAGATTCCCGCCTCGGCGGCAGACGTTCTCTCCGCTATCGTGCTCTTCTTCATGCTGGGCTGTGAATTCTTCATAAATTACCGGGTAATCTTCCGCGGCAAGAAGTCCGTAGCCGAAAAGGGAGGTGCAGACCATGGATAACCTCATCAATTTCCTTACCGCCGGTATCCTAGCGGCTGCTCCCCTCCTTTTCGGCGTGCTGGGCGAGATCCTTGCTGAGCGCTCCGGCAACCTAAACCTGGGCGTGGAGGGCATGATGTTTATGGGCGGTATTGCCGGCATCGTAGGCATCTACTACTATGAGAAGGCCGGAGGCACCAATCCCTATGTAGCCCTTATCATCGGTCTGGTATGCTCTCTAGCTTGCGCCGGCCTGGGGGCCCTGATCTTCTCGGTGCTCACCATCACCCTCCGGGCCAATCAAAACGTCACCGGCCTGGCCCTAACCATGTTTGGTACGGGTTTCGGCAACTACTTCGGCGAGGCCATTGGCAACGCCGATCCCTCCGGCTTCCTGTCTGTCAGCACCGCCGTGAAGGGCATCTTCAACAGCCCCGTCTTCCCCCAGCCTCTGGTGGAACTGCCCATCGTGGGGAAACTCCTGTTCTCCCATAACTTTATGGTCTACCTAGCAGTCATCCTGGCTGTTGTCATGGCCTTCTTCCTAGGCCGGACCCGGGCAGGTCTGAACCTCCGAGCCGTGGGTGAAAGCCCCGCCACTGCCGATGCAGCAGGCATCAACGTGCCCAAGTACCGCTACCTGGCCACCTGCCTAGGCGGTGCGATGACCGGTCTCGGCGGCCTGTACCTGGTGATGAACGCCGGTGCGGGTGTAGGCGGGGCCTGGGTCCACAACTGCATCAGCGGATACGGCTGGCTGGCAGTGGCCCTGGTCATCTTTGCCGTGTGGAGCCCCAAACGGGCCATTCTCTGCTCCCTCATTTTCGGCGGCCTGGCCTGCATGCGCTACTACTACCCCATCTCCTTTATCCCCTCCTCCATCTACGACATCGTGCCCTACATCGTCACCGCTGTGGTGCTGGTCTTCGTGAGTCTCAAGCACAATCGGAGCAACCAGCCCCCGGAAAGCCTGGGCCTGAGCTATTTCCGCGAGGAGCGATAAGCCCCCCTCCTATAACGACAACAAGAGCGCCCGAACTTCGGGCGCTCTTGTTCCCATGGAGTCCGGACGCCCACCTTGACAAAGGCCGGGAAACACGGCACAATATAGGTTCTGCTCTGAGAGAGCTTTCCCCGGGGTAACCTTCAGCCAAAACAACCGGCTGACTGCCCTGAAGCTCTCCAATAACGCTAAGCTCACTACCCTGAACTGTTCCGGGAACCGACTGACCGCCCTGGATGTGAGCGGCCGCACAGACTCAACCTATGGAGACGAAAACGTCCTGGGTCTATCAGAGTTTCCCCGATTTGGCTTACCTCACAGTTAATCCGGCCCTCTCCATCATCTTCGGCCACATCGACATCATCGAGCTTACCGTCCTCGTGCCACCCGTTGCAGGTGCCCTGCCTGATTATGCTGTCTCTGTCCCTAATGGCGCCCCCTATCATCTGGCCGATGCAGCGGAACTGACCACCTTGGGCTGCGGCCCCTTGGTTATTGCTCAGGCCAAAAACGGCCTATGCTGGATGTCCTCCATATGCATGTCGCCCTCCGATCCCTTCCAATTGAACCAAAACTATTATTCCGTCATCTATCTAATCCCCGACGCTGGGTATGCCTTCGGGGATTCCGTGCCCATGACCATCAACGGCAGTTCTTCCCTGGTGAACGATACGGCCTCTCGTCCCATCGCCCGTACCGGCGTGTCTCTTGTCACCACCACATTCTCCGTCAGCAGTCCCCCCACAGACCCCTGCGCCGGATTCACGGACATCAATCGAAAGGCCTGGTACCACGATGCCGTCGACTATGCCCTGCTCAACGGCCTCATGAACGGCGTGGATACCACCCTCTTCGCCCCCAACGGTGCTTTGAGCCGGGCTATGCTGGCCACCATCCTCTGGAGGACCGCCGGGTCCCCTGATGTGAACTTCGCCTTGACCTTCTCCGACGTGCCTGCCGGGACCTGGTACACCGAAGCCGTCCGCTGGGCCTCCTCCCAAGGGATTGTCAAAGGCTATGGCGACGGCAGATTTGGCTCCACCGACAATATCACCCGGGAACAGCTATCGGCCATGCTCTACCGCTATGATCAGACCGTAAATGGCGGCGGCTTCTCCGGCGACTGGGCCTTCAATCTGAGTTTCTCCGATGCAGACAAGGTCAGTGGCTGGGCCGCTGAAGGCGTCACCTGGTGTGTCATGAACGGGGTCGGCGGCGGCAGAGTCGATGGTACCCTGGACCCTCTGGGCACCGCCACCCGGACTGAAACCGCTCAGATGCTTATGAAGTACCTGACCCTGTGACTCTTGCCGGGCAGGCAAAACTCTCCAGATACAGAAAGAGCGTCCGACCTCGGTCGGACGCTCTCTTTCTCATTTACAGCTTCGGCTCCGTGGACCGATTCCCTTTCTGGGACAGGAACAGCCCCACAAAGATGGCCCCGATAGCCACCCAGGTAATCACCGTCACCGGCTCCCCCAGGATGAGGGCCGAGCCGATCACCGACACCACGGGCATCAGGTAAAGGTACACGCTGGCAGTGACCGCTCCGATGAGGTTGGTGCCCTTGCCCCAGAAGAGGTAACATAGAGCAGAAGACAGCAGGGAAACAAACAGCAGACTCCCCCAGAACACCAGACCACCCTGGGTGAAGGTCTCCATGGGCACCGGCTCGCCCATCACCAGGGCCAGCGGGATGGTCAGCAAGGTGCCCCAGAAGAAAACCTTTCGGGTGACCTGGATCTCTGACAGACCATATTTCTCCGTGACAGGAATAACTGCGCAGTAGATACCCCAAGACATGGCCGCTGCCAGAGCGAAGGCATCCCCCAGCAGGTGGATACTGGGCCCGTTTCCTGCGAAGGAAATCATGGCTACGCCGCCGATGCACAGAAGGAACCCCAGAAAAAACACCGGGGAGAGCTTCACCTTCCGGCCAAAAATCCACAGAATCAGGGCCGTAAACAGGGGGGAAGAGGCTGAAATGACCCCTGTGTTGGAGGCTGTGCCGTACACCAGTGCCACGTTCTGGGTAACATAGTAAAGGGTCACGCCCACGACACCGCAGAAGACAATCACCAGCTCCCGGCCCCAGGGCAGCAATTTCATGGGCTTTGGGGCCATCAGGAAGAGGAAGCTCCAGGCCAAAATGAAGCGGATTACGATATACCAGTAAGGATCCAGGAGCCCAACCAGCACCTTGGAGGCCACGAAGGTCATACCCCATACCAGCACGGCAAAGAGGGCCATCAGGTGGCCTTTGAGAGGACTTTTCAAATTATCACACTCCAAAGTGGGCCCATACGGCCCTCATATTCTCTACCTCCATTATGCCGACGGGTAGATGGATTGTCAACAAAAAGAAAAGAGCAAGGGCAGCGGAAACCACTCGCTGCCCCTGACTCTTAGAAGGTTAAAAATGAAAAGAAGATCTTATCGACTCTTGCAATGGTATCATAGCAAAAACATGTTACAGAAAAAGATTAAAATTGTTACAGAACCTTTAAGTTTTCCCCAGGTTAGCCCCGAATTTGGGAAAAAAACGTCCGTAGAAGATCCTTACATTCCTCCTCTAGGATGTGCCCCACAATCTTGGGGTGATGGCGGAAATCCTCTTCAAAAAGGTTGAGGATAGATCCGCAGGCACCGAAGCCGGCGTCTTTAGCCCCGTAGTAGACCTCGGGGATCCGGGCGGAGACGATCCCCCCGGCGCACATGGGACAAGGCTCCAGGGTCACATAGAGCCGAGTGCCCTGAAGCCGCCAGTCCCCCAGGGTCCGGCAGGCGTCAGCAATGGCCTCCAACTCGGCGTGGGAGAGGGCGGACTGCTTCTCCTCCCGGCGGTTGCGGCCCCGGCCCACAATGACATCGTCCTTCACAATGACACAGCCCACGGGGACCTCTCCAGCCTCCTTGGCCTCCTGGGCCAGCAGCAGGGCTTCGCGCATATATCGGGTGTGCTTCATGGTGTGACCCTCCTCCGGAATTTTCCCCATTGTAGCGGAATTTTTTCCCGGTGGCAAGGGGACACCGCCAAATCCCCGCAGCAAACCGAGGCAAAAAGGCGGTCACAGCTAGGATAAGACCCCTTTTTCAAGTATATTTCACGTCATCTGCTCCTTTTGTTCACACGTTTTCCCAGCCGTTCCCTCTCAGGCTCCGTCCGATTTCTCCTTCGACGAGTCCCACTGGCTCCCGGGTAATCTCCTTGTGTGATATGGACTCAGCATCCCTTTTTAAGAAATTTTTGCGCAGGATTCCTGCAGAAAAAAAGGGCCTGTCTGGTACCGCCGACGCCAGTCTCCTTTCTCTTCCGGGCTCCGCCCTGGGTCTCCTCCTCTGCCAAGATGGTGCGTTCTGTCCTGTTGCTGCCAGTCTGCCCAGGTATTTTCTGTCAGGAGCTGCCTTCGTCGGGCCATGCACCCCAGTACCGCTTGTCTTTTTGTCGTAATCGGGCAGAACAGATTGAAGTAGCCCCGAGATCCCTCTCAATACCGGGCCCATCCCCTTCCCCTTCTTTTTGCCATTGCTCTTTCTTCTTCTTGCAAATTATTTGACACAAATTATGCAGTTGCTTCTGCGAAAAGTAGACAGAAATGATGTTTTAATTTCTTATTTTTTAGGTAAATCAGCGAGCAAATTTGCCTTGTTCCATAGGAGAAATTGAAGTATACTAAATGTGATAGTTTTATACGGGTGAAAAGCAACCGTATAACCAATTTTCATTGGATCGTATCCCTAACTTATAGGAGGTAAAAAAATGGCTTTTGTAGAAGTAACTAAGCAGGGTCACATCGGTATCGTCACCATGAACCGCCCCGAGGCTCTGAACGCTCTGAGCAGCGCCGTCTTCGCTGACATGTCCGTCGCTCTGGACCAGGTCGAGCATGACGACGACATCTACGTTGTCATCTTTACCGGCGCAGGCCGCGCCTTCGTGGCCGGTGCTGACATCGGCGAGATGGCCACCCAGAACGTGTCCGAAGGTCTGGCCTTCTCCGAGCTGGGTAACAACCTGTTCATGCGCATTGACATGTTTGCCAAGCCCACCATCGCAGCTGTCAACGGCTTCGCTCTGGGCGGCGGTTGCGAGCTGGCTATGGCCTGCGACATCCGCATCGCTTCCGAAAAGGCAAAGTTCGGTCAGCCCGAAGTTGGCCTGGGCATCATCCCCGGTTTCGGCGGCACCCAGCGTATGGCTCGTATCATTGGTACCGGTCCCGCCTTCGAGCTCATCCTCACCGCTGACACCATCGACGCAAATGAAGCCAAGCGCCTCGGCCTGGTCAACTACGTCGTTCCTATGGATGAACTGATGGACACCGCTATCAATATGGCTCAGAAGATCGCTTCCAAGGCTCAGGTTGCTATCCGCACCGCCAAGATGGCAATCCGCCGTGGCATCGACTGCGACATCAGCACTGCAGTCACCTATGAGGCACTGGCCTTCGCCACCTGCTTCGGCACGGAGGACCAGAAGGATGCTATGAAGGCATTCGTTGAAAAGCGTAAGCTGGACGGCTTCAAGAACCGCTGATTTTTCCCTTTGTCTTTCTGCAGGGGGCGACGAAATCATCGCCCCCTGCCTTATCCTGTAGTTTTTTAACATTTTCATATTTTTAGGAGGAATTCTATCATGGCTATCAATAAGATTATGGTTCTGGGCGCAGGCACCATGGGCATGGGCATTGCACAGGTTTTTGCTGAATCTGGCAAGACCGTTATCGTCCGCGATATCGCTGAAGCTTTCATTCAGCGCGGCGAAGGTGTTCTGACCAAGAACATGGAGAAGAAGGTTGCCAAGGGCAAGATCACCGAAGAAGAGAAGGCTGCTGTTCTGGGCCGCGTCTCCTATACTCTGGAGCTGGCTGATGCCGCTGACTGTGACCTGGTCGTTGAGGCTGCTATCGAAGTCCTAGACATCAAGAAGAGTATCTTCAAGGAACTGGACGAGCTGTGCAAGCCCGAGACCATCCTGGCTTCCAACACCTCTTCCATCTCCATCACCGCTATCGCCGCCGCTACCAAGCGCCCTGAGAAGGTTCTGGGTATGCACTTCTTCAACCCCGCTCCTGCTATGAAGCTTGTGGAAGTCATCCGCGGCGCCCGTACCAGCGACGATGCCTTCAAGGCTGTCTATGACTGCGCAGCCGAGATTGGCAAGAGCCCCGTCGAGGTCGGTGAAGCTCCCGGTTTCGTTGTCAACCGCATCCTGTTCCCCATGATTAACGAGGCCATCATCGTTCTGGAGAACGGCATCGCTTCCAAGGAAGATATCGACACCGCTATGATGTACGGTGCCAACCACAAGATGGGCCCCTTGGCTCTGGCCGACCTGGTTGGTCTGGACATCTGCCTGGCCATCATGGAGACCATCTTCACCGAGACCGGTGACTCTAAGTATCGCCCCGCTCTGACCATGAAGAAGATGGTCCGCGCAGGCCTGCTGGGCCAGAAGACCGGCGAGGGCTTCTACAAGTATTAATCTGCCCCACCAGCCAATCTTTAGGACTCGTGCATCCGGCATAGTCCCAACCATATACAAGCGGTCGGCCTTCTCGGTCGGCCGCTTGTTTTTTCGTAAACCAACATGGTTTTCATCATCCGCCAAATGTAGCTCCGGAGGCGTTTTTGTTCGTTTTTTGAAAGCATAACCAGAAATTCTAAGAAAGTTTCCCCCTTCCAGGGTGACCCCCGTTGATTTTTCCTGAAAAAAAATATATAATATTAGAATTGATTATTATGCCGTTTTATACGGTTTGATTCTTTGTAAGGAGTGGTCTGCATTGATCGACCATCAGAAAATTAAAGAGGCCGTCAACTTATTTCTGGAAGGCATCGGCGAGGACCCCACCCGGCCCGGCCTGGAGGAGACGCCTGACCGCATTGCCCGGATGTGCCAGGAGCTTTTCGGCGGGCTGGAACAGACAGCCACCGAACACCTGACCAAACGGTTTCCTGTGGCAGTCAATAATCTGGTGATAGAGAAGGACATCACCTTCTACTCTATCTGTGAGCATCACTTCTTACCCTTCTATGGTAAGGCCCACATCGCTTACATTCCCAACGGTCAGGTGGTCGGACTCAGCAAGTTGGCCCGGACGGTAGAGGTCTTTGCCCGCCGCCCTCAGATTCAGGAACAAATGACCGGCCAGATTGCAGCCGCCATCATGGAGGATCTTCAGCCCAAAGGGGTCATGGTGATGCTGGAAGCTGAGCACATGTGTATGACTATGCGGGGGATCCAGAAGCCCGGGAGCCAGACCAATACCGTTGCCGCTTTGGGCTGTTTCCTGGAAGATCCCACTCTCCAGGATCGATTTTTCCAGCTCCTGAACGCCCGATGATTCGGGTCAATGATATACTGCATCACCCTCTCTTTGAGGATGCGCTCCGTCGGCTGGCAATACTGGAGGCTGACCGCCTCTTCTGCCGCCATGATCTGACCCATCTGCTGGATGTGGCCCGGATTATGTGGATCGAGACCTTGGAGAATCACCTCCCTTTGAGTCGGGAGACGGTCTACGCCTCCGCCCTGCTCCACGACATCGGTAGGGCGGAACAGCTGGAGGGGGGCAGGCCCCATGAGGAGGCAGGCGCCGCGCTGGCAGCAATCATCCTGCCGGAGGTCGGTTTCTCCCATCAGGAGACAGCAGAGATTCTCTCTGCCATCCACACCCACCGAGGTCATATACAGACAAATCAGCAGTCCCCCCTGGGGGAACTGCTGCAGCGAGCAGATAAGCTCTGCCGGCCCTGCTGGTGCTGCCCATCTGCCGGGCCCTGCAACTGGCCAGAGGACAGAAAAAATTCGGGAATCTCCCGGTAAGGAGGAGCGACCGTGAAGATTGGCGGCAAAGATTTTCAAACGACCGGTAAAACCTATATTATGGGCATCCTCAACGTGACCCCGGACTCCTTTTCTGACGGCGGACAATGGACAGTGCTCGACGCCGCCCTCCGCCACGTAGAAGATATGTTCGCCCAGGGTGTTGACATCGTGGATATCGGCGGGGAATCCACCCGCCCCGGCTTTACCTCTGTCTCCGAACAGGAAGAAATGGACCGGGTCCTGCCGGTCATCGAGGCTGTAAAGGCCCGGTTTGACCTGCCCATTAGTCTGGATACTTACAAGAGTGCTGTGGCCCGGGAGGGCCTGAAAGCCGGAGCAGCTCTCATTAACGATATCTGGGGACTTAAGCACGATCACAACATGGCCGCAGTCATCGCCCAGGCCGGGGTTCCCTGCTGTCTGATGCACAACCGGGCCGAAGCCAACTACGAAAAGTTCTTTCCGGAGCTACTGGAGGATTTGCGGGGTACTCTTTCCTTGGCTGATGCCGCCGGGATCTCCCGGAATAAAATCATTCTGGACCCCGGCGTGGGCTTTGGAAAGACCTATGAACAGAACCTGGCCTGCCTGCGGCGTCTGCCGGAGCTCCGCCGGGCCTTCGGCCTGCCGGTGCTGTTGGGCACCAGCCGGAAAAGCATGATCGGCACGGCCCTGAACCTCCCCGTTAATCAGAGGCTGGAAGGCACCCTGGCCACCAGTGTGATGGCCGCCCTGTTTGGCTGTATGTTTATCCGAGTCCACGATGTGGAGGCCAACGCCCGGGCAGTACGCATGACGGAGGCAGTATTCAATGGAATTTGATCGAGACGAGATTCGAATCCGCGGCCTGCGGATTTTTGCCCACCACGGGGTCCTAGAGGAGGAGACCCGGCTGGGTCAGACCTTTATTATCAACGCCACTCTGTTCTCCTCCACCCGGAAGAGCGGTTGCGGCGATAACCTGGAGGACACCGTCAGCTACGCCGACGTGTGCCTGTTTCTAACGGACTACCTTCAAAAAAACACCTGGAAACTGTTAGAAGCCGCCGCAGAACACACCTGTGAGGCTCTGCTTCTGGCATTTCCTCTGCTCCGGCAGGTTGAACTGGAAATCCAGAAGCCCAGTGCGCCTATTCCCTTGCCCTTTGACACAGTCTCCGTCTGCATCCGCCGGAGCTGGCACAAGGCCTTCGTGGCTCTGGGCTCCAATCTGGGGGACAGGCAGGCCTATCTGGACGGAGCTGTAGAAGCCCTCCGGGCCAATCCCCTTATCCGGGTTCGACAGGTGAGTACCTATCTAATCACCAAACCCTACGGCGGAGTGGAGCAGAGAGACTTCCTCAACGCCGCCATGGAGATTGAAACCCTGTATGAACCGGAAGAACTGCTGGACGCACTCCAGGCCGTAGAGCAAACTGCTAAACGGGAGCGTCTGGTTCACTGGGGTCCCCGTACCCTGGACCTGGATATCCTATTCTACGACGATTTGGTACTGGACCGTGATCGGCTTGTCATCCCTCATCCCGACCTGCAGAACCGGGACTTCGTGTTAAAACCCATGACCCAGTTAGCACCCCGGCTGGTCCACCCTATTTTTAACAAAACCATGCAGGACCTGCTGAAGGCCCTGCCCGACGGCTGAGTATTCCGGCCGCTGAGATTCCCTGTCCTCGGAGACGATACAGATGACCTACGAAGAATCGCTGACCTACATCCACTCCATCAGTTGGAAAGGTGCCGTTTTGGGCCTTTCCCGCATTCAGGAACTGCTGACCCGACTGGGCAACCCGGAAAAGACCATGAAATATGTCCACATTGCCGGTACCAACGGCAAGGGCTCCACTGCCGCCATGCTGGCCTCCGTCCTCCGGCAGGCTGGTTACCGCACAGGATTGTTTACTTCTCCCTTTATCTCCCGTTTTAATGAGCGGATGCAAATCGACGGAGAGCAGATTCCTGACCAAGAACTGGCCGATATCACCGCCCAGGTTATGCCTCACGCTGAGGCCATGAAGGACCACCCCACGGAATTTGAGCTGGTCACCGCCATCGCCCTGGTTTACTTTGCCCAACACAAATGCGATGTAGTCTCCCTAGAGGTAGGCATGGGGGGCCGACTGGACTCCACCAATGTCATCGATCCCCCGGAGGTGGCTGTCCTCTGCAACCTGGGCCTGGATCACACGGAGTACCTGGGTGCCACCATTGAGGAAATCGCCGCCAACAAGGCCGGCATTATCAAGGCAGGCTGTCAGGTGGCGGCTTATCGGAGCAGTCCCAATGTAGAGGCCATCTACACTGAGAGATGCCGAGAGGTGGGCGCTGAGCTCCACTTTGCCGATTTCGATTCCCTAGCCCTACGGGAGCACAGCTTCCTGGGCCAGCAGTTCGACCTTGGGGACCGGAAGAATCTCCTCCTCCCTCTGCTGGGCGAGCACCAGTTGAAAAATGCCGCTGTGGTCCTTACTGCGGTGGATTGTCTGAATCGCCGGGGCTGGCACATCGGAGACGAGGCCATCCGGACTGGTCTGCGGCAGGTGGTCTGGCCGGGCCGGTTTGAGATCCTTCGCCGTGATCCCGATGTTATCGTGGACGGTGGTCACAACCCCCAGTGCCTAGACGCCTTGGTAAAGAATATCCGGGATTACCTGGATGGGCGGCCCATTACCGCACTCACCGGCGTCATGGCTGACAAGGACTACGGCCGGATGTACGAGGCCATCGCCCCCTATGTGGCCCGGTTTGTCACCGTCACCCCCGACAACCACCGGGCCATGCCCGCCGAGGAGCTGAAGGCTGTGTTGGCCCCCTATGGGAAGCCGGTTACCGCCTGTGACCGGGTGGCCGATGGCATGAAGCTTGCTCTGGAGCAGATAGAACCCCATGGTCTGGTTCTGGCCTTCGGCAGTCTTTACATGGTAGGGGACGTGCGGGAGGCTGTGCTAAACCCCTGAGAGATGAAAAACGAGTGGCCAAAAAATCGGCCACTCGTTCTGTTTTCTGTTCTCAGCCGCTCATTCATCGGCAAACTCATATACGTCCTGATATTTTTCCCGGAACAAGTTAAAGAGAATGGTGAGGAGCTCCTCGCTCTCTACGCCGCTGTAGGCCTCCTCATCGCCGTCCACCATGTCCACATGGAGGATGACCACTTCGCCATCGTCGTCCTGAACGGGCAGCAAGAAAAGGTACTCTTCTCCCTCATACTCCATCAGGTCCACGAACTCAAAGGGGACTTCGTTTCCGTCTTCGTCCTCCAGTATGAAGATGTTTTCTTCTTCCTCGGGCTGGTTCCCGGTGATATCGATGATTTCAGCCATAATATGCCTTCTTTCTGCGGTGCTCCGCTTGGTTCCTAGGTTCATTATACGGGGCAAAGGGCAGGAGTGTCAAGGCAGATGCATAATATTTCCCTAAGGCAACACCGGACAAAAAATACCTGAACGGAAAAGCCCCCAATATGGTATAATTACCCTATGGATAAACAAATGACGCTGTCCGCA
>JABUSR010000202.1 GCA_021442645.1 Ruminiclostridium sp. | reverse complement strand
TGCGGCCTCAGATTCCAGGATGGTCACCCGCTGCAGCTCCTGCAGGGCGGAGTCCAGGAAGTAGTCGGCATAGGTGATGCCCTCTTCCTCGTTGTAGTATTGCTCGCTGGGGGAGAGATTGGTGTCATAGCCCATGTCCATCCCGTAGCTGGCGTACATCTGTGCCTGCTGGATGAAGTTGTTGGACACAGCCTTATAGTAGTAGGAAACTTCGGTCACGGTGTATTCCTTGTCGCCCACGGTGGCGGCGACGGCATTCTTCTGGCCCAGCCCGGAGTTCCAGATCAGCAGGATAGCCACCAGAACAGCGATGACAATGCCGATGATCCAATAGAGCTTGGCCTTGGAACCCTCAGCGTTTTTCTTGTTCGAATAACTCATAGTTGTTGCTCTTCCTCCTCGTGAAATAAATAAGAAGCATTACAGCCTATAATTATACTAAAGAGGGGAACAATTTGCAAGAGAAAACAGCGGGGAAACCGGGGTCACAGCCGGGAAAAAAAGAAAATTTCCATTTCGTTCACAAATCACCGTCCGGCAGCAGGGGGGCGTTCTTCGGCGGGTTTGAAATAGGGGGAAAAATCGGGTATAATAGGCACAAAGACAGTATTCCGCGTTAAGGGAGGACGGCAGACCATGAGAAATGTAATCACGGTGCAGAATATGAGGGAGAGCGACGCCCACACCATTGCAGAGTATGTGCCGAGTAAGGAACTGATGTACCGGGCGGCCATGGGTGTTTTTAAGGCGGTGGACTGGACCCGGGGTCCCATCGGAATCCTGGTGGGGGCAGGGAACAACGGCGGGGACGGGTACGCCCTGGCCTGTATCCTGGCCGACCGTGGCATCCCCTGTCGGGTCTTCCGGGTGTCGGAGAAGTTTTCCGAGGACGGCCGCTATTACCACGACCTCGCCCTGGAGAGGGGGGTGGAGATCGGCCTCTTTTCGGAGGCGGACGACCTGGGGGCTTTCGGCGTCCTGGTGGACTGCATGCTGGGCACCGGCTTTCAGGGCCTGGTGCGGGGGCTCTACCGGGCGGCTATCCAGGCGGTGAACACTGCCCACGCCTATGTGGTCAGTGTGGATATCAACAGCGGCATGAACGGGGACACCGGCAAGGCAGAGCTGGCCGTAAAGTCTGATCTGACGGTGACCGTCGGCTATCTGAAGACGGGATTCTACCTTGGGGATGCCGTCCGCTACATGGATAAGCTGGCGGTGGCAGACATCGGCATCCGCCTGGTGCGGGAGGAGTACTTCCTGGCAGCAGAGGAGGACGTGGTCTTCCCCAATACAGGTCTTGACCTCCGGGGAGACCGGGTGGAGCTTCTTACCCCCGGGGAGGCAGAGGAACAGATGAAGAACGGCCAGACAGTGCCTGAACTGGCTGTCGAGCTGGCGCTGAAGAGCCGGCGGATCATCCGCATCCTGGGAAAAAATCCCCTGGTGTCGGATGGGTACCGCACCTACTTCATTGAGCCCGGCAGCTTTCCGGCGGATATCATATCCCTGGGCGAGGCATAACAGAAAAGTCTTATATTGCACAAAAAACCAGGAGGCAGGCGAAGCTGCGTCCTGGTTTTGGTGTGTCAGGGGTGGGAATGTCGCTGCCGGGCGGTCCGGTCCTTATTCCGGGGGTGTCAGGTCCAGCACTGCCTGGGCCAGTGCCTCCCGCTCGGCAGGGTCGTGGGTCACCAGGACCAGGGTCCGGCCCCTGGCGTTGTCCTTCAGGTAGTTTATCACCACGGCCTTGGTGTCCCGGTCCAGCCCGGTGAAGGGCTCGTCCAGTACCAGCAGCTCGCCCTCCGCCAGTACCGCCCGGGCGATGGCAACCCGCCGCTGCATGCCGCCGCTGAGCAGTCGGGCGGGCCTGTGTAGGCTGTCCCCCAGGCCCAGAGCAGTCAGGTGGCGGGCGATGGTCTCCCGACTAACGCCGGGGCAGACGGCCGCCGCATTGGACAGGGCAGAGAAGTCCTCAAATAGCCGGTTTTCCTGAAACACCGCCGCAGCCCGGTGGGGCAGACCGGCGACGGTGCCGCTGTCCGGCCCCTCAAGCCCCAGCAGGATGCGGAGAAGGGTGGTTTTCCCGCACCCCGAGGGGCCCGTGATGCAGGTGCACTGGCCTGCAGGAAAGCGGAAGGAGAGGTTATCCAGCACCACGGTTTCTCCGTAGCTCTTGCAGATGTTGTCCAGAATAATGTCGGTCACAGCTTCTCCAACCTCCCAAAGGCCCATTTCAGCAGGGCCAGAAATCCCTTTTCAAAGAGGACGCTTACCACCACCACGATGATGGTCCAGGCGAAGAGGTCCACAGTATTGAAGTAGACCTTTGCGTCGTAGAACATTTGCCCGATGGACCCCGAGGGGATGCCGATGATCTCCGCGGCGATTCCCGCCTTCCAGGAGATGCCGAGACTCACGGTACAGGCAGACAGGAGATAGGGTTTCATCTGGGGCAGCCACAGATAGGTCAGTCGCCGCCGCCATGGCATGCGGAAGACCTGTACGGCCTCCAGCAGCCGGGGGTCGGCACTGCGGATGCTCTGGAGCACATTGGTATAGATGATGGGCAGGACCATCAGGAAGGAGATGAAGACGGACAGCCGGGAAGAGCTCATCCAGATGAGACAGATGACGATAAAGGAGGCCACCGGCACGGATTTAATCATCACGGCCCAGGGTCGGAAGAGGATCTCCAGCAGGGGGAAACGCCCGGCCAGGGCGCCCAGGCCCATGCCGATTCCCAGCCCCAGCAGGAACCCGGCCACAATCTTCCGGAAGGTGAACCAAACCGTTCCCCAGAAGCCTGCCTCTGTCCAGATGGTGCCCAGCCGACGCACAACGGAGAGGGGGGTGGGGACCAGCAGCTGGTGGCCTACGCTCATGGCCAGGATCTGCCAAACGGCCAGGGTCAGCAGCACGGCGCCTGCCCGCTGCAGGATAGACTTATAGGGTTGTAACGCATCGATGACACGGCCCATGGCTGCCTCCTGCAAAATATTTTACTATAGTATAGCATACTCGCCCAAAATGTGCATGGAAACCATAGGGGATTTTTGCGTCTGTTTTCCTCCAGTGTTGTTTTTCACCCCGGCACAGTTGTCAAGCTGGGGATTTTGCGGTAAAATGGGGGCCAATGAATGTATCACAGATTAGAAAGATACGGTGACTTTATGCTTTCGAAAGAGAAACAGAATCAATTTACCGCCCTGCGCCGCCGGATTATCGCCCGGGAGTTCGGGCATCTGAACGAGCGGCAGCTGGAGGGCGTTCTCACCACGGAGGGGCCCCTCCTCCTGCTGGCCGGTGCGGGCAGCGGGAAGACCACAGTGCTCATCAACCGCATCGTCAATCTGCTGCAGTTCGGCAGGGCCTCCGACAGTGCCGAGGTCCCCGACTATGTCACAGAGGCTGACCTGGCCTTTCTGTCCGCCTATGCCGGGGAGACGGAACACGCGGAGCTGGACCGGAGCCGGGCACGGCTTCTCTGCGCCCTGGAGCCTGCCATGCCCTGGCAGGTTATCGCCATTACCTTCACCAACAAGGCCGCCGGGGAGCTGAAGGAGCGCCTGGAAGCGGCCATCGGCCCCGACGCAAACAATGTCTGGGCGGCCACCTTCCACTCCGCCTGCGTGCGGATTCTACGGCGCTACATCGACCGGCTTGGCTTTCCATCCTCCTTTACCATCTATGACACGGATGATTCCCTCCGGGTCATCAAGGAGTGCCTGAAAGAACTGAATATGGACGACAAGAGCTTCCCGCCCCGCTCGGTCTTGGGGAACATCTCCCGGGCCAAGGATGAGCTTCTGCTGGCCCCCGAATTCTTGGAGCAGTGCCGGGCCCGGGGCGACTTCCGTATGGAGAAGGTGGGCAACGTCTATCTGTCCTACCAGAAGAAGCTGTGGGCAGCCGGGGCTCTGGATTTTGACGACATTATTTTCCACACGGTCCGTCTGCTGCAGCAGCACGAGGACGTGCGGGCCTACTACCAGAATAAATTCCGCTACGTGCTCATCGACGAATACCAGGATACCAACCACCTCCAGTATCTGTTGGCGGCCCTCCTGGCCGGCGGGCGGAAGAACATCTGCGTGGTGGGTGACGACGACCAGTCCATCTACCGGTTCCGGGGTGCCACCATTGAAAATATCCTCTCCTTTGAGAGCGAGTATAAAAACGCACGGGTCATTCGCCTGGAGCAGAACTACCGATCCACCGGGAACATTCTAGAGGCGGCCAACGCCGTGATCCGGAACAACCGGGGACGGAAGGGGAAAAACCTCTGGACGGACCACGGCCGGGGGGACAAGGTCCAGTGCTATACCGCCATCAACGAGAGGGAAGAGGGGATGTATATCGCATCCCAGCTTCTCCGGGCCTACGGCGAGGGTAAGCAGTGGAAGGACTGTGCCGTCCTCTACCGGATGAACGCCCTGTCCAACCAGGTAGAAATGGCCCTCAAAAGCAACAGCATCCCCTACCGGGTGGTGGGCGGGTTCCGCTTCTTCGAGCGTGCCGAGGTCAAGGATATGCTGTCCTATCTCTGCGTCGTCCACAATCCCAGCGACGACCTCCGCCTTCTGCGGGTGGTGAACAACCCGCCTCGGGGCATCGGGGCCAGGAGCATGGAGATTGCCCGGGAGATCGCCGCCCGGGAGGGGCTCAGCCTGTGGGAGGTGCTGTCCAGGGCTTCCGACTGGCCGGACCTGAAGAAGGCCGCCCCCAAGTTTGCTAAGTTTGTGGGCCTCATCAAGGCCATGCAGCTTTTGGCCGAGGATCTCCCCTTGCCCGACTTCTACGAGACCCTGGTGAAGGAGAGCGGCTATGAGGCCATGCTCACCGAAAAGAAGGATACCGAGAGCAAGACCCGACTGGAGAACGTCCGAGAACTGACATCCTCCATCAACGGCTACCTGGAGCATGCGGAGGAGCCCACCCTGGGCGGCTTCCTAGATGAGGTAGCTCTGTACACCGACCTGGACAGCGTGGAGGACGCAGATAACTGCGTCACCCTTATGACCATGCATGCTGCCAAGGGACTGGAGTTCCCTGTGGTCTTCGTCGCCGGCATGGAAGAGGGCGTTTTCCCCGGCTTCCGCTCCATCGGTGAAGAGGAGGAGCTGGAGGAAGAGCGCCGCCTGTGCTATGTGGCACTCACCCGGGCCAAGGAGAAGCTCTACCTGACCTGTGCCGCCCAGAGGATGCTCTTTGGCCGGACCTCTGCCAATTTACCCTCCCGGTTCGTGAAGGAGATCCCCGAGGAACTGGCCCAGTTCAGCGGCCGCCAGCGGCAACAGACCCAGCGGGAGTTCTACCGGGACGACTGGGGCGGAGAGGGAGGTTTCTCCCAGATCCGAACCTTGGAAACCCGCCGCCCGGCCCAGACGGCACCTGCCCAGTCCCGGCCCAGACCCAGCGGGACCAGCGCAGGGCCGGCCGCCTATCGGAAACCTGCCCCCAAGACGGCCCTGCCGCAGCTCCGCAAGGGGGACATGATCCGCCATACCGCCTTCGGGGAGGGAATGGTTCTCTCTATCCAGCCCATGGGCGGGGATGCCCTTGTCGAGGTAGCCTTCGACAATGTGGGCACCAAGCGCATGATGCTGAAAGCCGCTGCCCAGTATATCACGAAACAGTAAAAAAGTTGGAAGGAGTTTTGGCTCCTTCCAACTTTTTTCACTCGATATAGTACCGCCAGGGGAAGTCCACGGCCTCCTCGGCGTAGTCGATGCCGATTCGCTTGCCGGTGCGGATATCCAAGGGGAGCAGGTCCTCTGACGGTGTGACGAGGCTGATGTCCTCCAGCCGGTCGCAGAGGAAGAGCTCTTCGCCCAGCAGAGAAATCCCGTCCTGGGCTCGGGTGAGGGCCAGGGCCTTGCACAGCTTGCCCGGCCCGTTGAGAAAGTTCTTTTTCTGGTAGGGGGTCATGGTGTCCGGGGCCCGCCCAAATCGGTTCCGGGAGAGAAGGTCCTGATCGCCCCGGGGCTGCCCGCTCCGAATCAGCACGGCAGAGGGTTCCCCCTCTGGCTCTGTTACCACATTCAGGCAGTGGTGCATCCCGTAGATCATGTAGATATAGGCGGTGCCGGGCGGGGCGAACATGGTCTCCGTGCGCTGGGTGCGGCGGTAGTTGTAGGCGTGGCAGGCCTTGTCCATGCGGCCGATATAGGCCTCCGTCTCAGTGATGCGGAGGACCAGGGTAAGGCCATTGCACACCCGCACCAGGTACTTGCCCAGCAGATTCCGGGCCACCTGACAGGTGTCCCGGTCATAAAAATTGCGGGTCAGCTTCATTCGTGGGGTCCCTCCAGCCATGTGATTGCTTCCGGTGGATCCTCCTCACCGCAGACAGCGGCCCGCCAGTCCGGGCCCTGATAACTGCGGAAGTGCAGGCCCTCCCGGGGCGGTGTCTGTCCCCACAGGCGGCGAAGGCCCTGCCCCACGTATTTGCACCAGGCCTCTTTTCGGGTCCAGATGGTATAAAAGGCGGGCCAGTCCCCGCCCAAAGCCTCATAGTTGGCGTACTCCGGGGACGTAAGGGCATACCTGGGGAGCCCTTCCCGCCGGGAGCGGATGACTTCGATGTCCACACCCACCGGCCGGTCAGACAGGGCACAGAGGACATAGTCGCCTGCGTGGCTGATGCTGAACTGCAGGGCAGGGAACTGGGGAAAGAAGGGCTTTCCCTCTTCTCCACGCACTAACTCCGGCAGGGGAGCGATGCCGTATTCTGTTTTTAAAATGCTGGCCAGCAGGGACTGCCAGCCCTCTGCTTTCGCGCCGAATACCTTCATCCGGATGCCCTCCTTCCGGCTTTCTTTGGGAAAGGAAAAGAAAAGAAGTTAGAAATACTTGCCAATTTCATGGGGATAGGCTTATAATATAGGTTACCAAACTGTGTTTGTTTCCCGATTGCCTCCTCAGGAGGGAATCGTGTCCTTATTATAGCTGAATGAAAAAGGTGTGTAAACCCATGGTGATCGATCGAATCCATGATTATCTTGTGCCCGGTAAGCGGGCGCATTTAGTGGGCATAGGCGGCGTGTCTATGTCCCCTTTGGCAGAGGTCCTCAAGGGTGAGGGAATCGAAGTGACCGGCTCCGATATGAAAGAGAGTGAAACGGTAGAGCACCTGCGGTCTCTGGGCATCCGGGTGACCATCGGGCACTTTGACATGACCGTAGAGGGCGCAGACCTGGTCATCCGCACTGCCGCCGTCCACGACGAAAATCCCGAGATAGCCGGGGCCATGGCCCGGGGCGTCCCCGTCTTCGAGCGGGCGGAGGCCTGGGGTTCTATCATGCGCCGATATGAAAATGCCATCTGCATCTCCGGCACCCACGGAAAAACGACAACGACCTCCATGTGCACCCACATTGCCATGGCGGCCAGCATAGACCCCACTGTCATGATTGGCGGCACCCTGCCCCTGCTGGGCACCGGCCACCGGGTGGGGAAGGGCGACACGATTATTATGGAGTCCTGCGAGTACTGTAACTCCTTCCTGTCCTTTTATCCAACCATTGCGGTCATCCTGAACATCGAGGCCGACCACCTGGACTTTTTTAAAGACCTGGAGGATGTGGAAAACTCCTTCCGGCGCTTTGCTGACCTGGTGCCCACCAACGGTGCGGTCCTGGCCAACTGTGAGGATGAGAACACCATGACAGCCCTGCAGGGGAAGGAGAACGTCCTGACCTTCGGTGTGGAAAAGGGTGATATCCACTGTGAAAACCTGACCTGGGACCAGGGCATGCCCACCTTCGATATCGTCTGGAACGATAAGACGGCGGCCCATATTACCCTGGGTGTCCCCGGCCTGCACAACGTGAAGAACGCCGTGGCGGCGGCTTCTGCGGCTCTGGTGCTTGGTATTTCCGGCGAAGCCATCGCCCGGGGCCTCGGGGATTATCGGGGTGCAGGGAGGCGCTTTGAGTACAAAGGCACCGTGAAGGGGGCAAAAATCTATGATGACTATGCCCACCACCCCGGGGAGCTGAAGGCTCTGCTGGGTATGGCATCCAGTCTGGGGTATAAGCGCGTCATCTGTGCCTTCCAGCCCCATACCTATACGCGGACCCACGCCCTGTTTGATGAGTTTGCAGAGGTTCTGAAGGGGGCCGATAAGGTCTTCCTGGCAGAGATTTTTGCCGCCCGTGAGACCAACGAGGTGGGGATTTCCTCGGAGGATTTGGCCAAGGTAGTACCCGGTGCCAAAGCTGCGCCCTCTCTGGAGGTGCTGACCGACTGGATCTATGACCTGGCCAGCCCTGGGGACCTGATTCTCACGGTGGGCGCAGGTGTGCTCTACCAGGTGGCGGAGGAGCTGGTCCGCCGCGGAGAGGCCAACAGCTAAGAATAGATCTACCGCCCGCGGGCAGGACCGGACCGATCCTGTCCGCGGCTTTGTACACGGAACGGAAAACAATTGGGAGGCACAAGCAAATGGAACGAATCGAAATACATGAGATCCCCGGCTTTTCCTTCGGCCAGGTCCAGGACCTGCAGGCGGGCACCGGCTGTACGGTGATCCTCTGCCCGGAGGGGGCAGCCACGGGGGTGGATGTCCGGGGCGGCTCGCCCGGCACCCGGGATACCGATGCCCTGGACCCGGTGTGCAATCGGGAGTTCGTCCACGCTGTCGTGCTCACGGGAGGCAGCGCCTTCGGGATGGATGCTGCCGGTGGCGTGATGAAAAAGCTGGAGGAAGAGAAAATAGGCCGGGATGTGATGGTCACCGTGGTGCCCAATGTCTGTGCGGCGGTCCTCTTTGACCTGAAGTTCGGGGACCACAGCGTGCGCCCGGACCCGGCCATGGGCTACGCAGCCTGCGAGAAAGCCCTGAAGGGCGAGCCCTTCCAAGAGGGAAACTTCGGGGCCGGAACCGGCTGCACCGTGGGAAAGATCCGCGGCCCGCAGTTTGCCATGAAGGGTGGCATCGGCGCCTGCGCCTTCCGCCAGGGCGACCTGATGGTGGGTGCCGTGGTAGCCTGCAACGCCATGGGGGATGTTCTGGAGCGGGGTGAGATCCTTGCCGGTGCCCGGAACGATACGGATACGGGCTTTTCCGGCAGCGAGGACTGGCTCATTGAAAACGGCCGCCGCCAGAAAGACATTTTCAGCGGGAAATTTGTGGGAGAGAACACGGTCATCGGCTGTGTAGTCACCAACGCTGCCCTGAACAAGAACCAGGCCAATAAACTGGCGGCAGTGGCCCAGAACGGCCTCGCCCGGGCGGTCCGACCGGCCAACGCCACCTTTGACGGCGATACGGTATTCGCCATGTGCCATGGAGAGGTGCCCGCCGACCCGGACGCTGTGGGAAGTATGGCTGCCCGGGCTGTGGAGGAGGCCATCATACGCTCGGTAAAAATGGCGGAGTCCCTCCACGGCAGAGTGGCACTCCGCGACCTGCCCTTCGGCAAGAAAGGAGTGTAACATGAAAGTATCAGAACTGGAATACAAGCGAATCACTTTGGAGGAGTTTTCCCAGGAGATTCGTGCCATTATCGCCCAGGTGAAGGACGCCGCCTCTGCGGCAGAGGTCATGGCGGCCCGCGAGCGGTGCAACACCCTCTATATCCGGCTGGAGACAGCCCAGGCCCTGTCCTATATGCGCTACAGCATCAACACGGCGGACGAGTTCTACCTGGCAGAAAAGGACTACTATGACGAGATGGGCCCCCAGGCCCAGAGCTATCTGCAGGAGTACACCCGGGCCATGCTGGAGAGCCCCTTCCGCAGGGAACTGGAGGAGAGCGGGGCAATCATTCCCTTGGTCTTCCGGTCCTTTGAGGTGGAGCTGAAGTCCATGTCCCCCGAGATCATCGAGGACATGATCGAGGAGAACAAGCTGGTCAGTCAGTACTCCCAGCTGATGGCCGCCATGGAGTTTGAGTTCCGGGGCGAAAAACTGCCCCGGCCTATGCTCATGAAGTACGCCAAGTCCCCGGACCGTGCTACCCGCAAAGAGGCATATGATGTGCTGGGCAGCACACTCAAGGCCCACAGCGGGGAGCTGGATGACATCTTCCATCAGCTGGTTCAGGTCAGAGACCGGATGGCGAAAAAGATGGGCTATGAGAACTTCGTGGAGCTGGGCTACTACCGTATGGGCCGCCTCTGCTATGGCCCTGACGAGGTCAAAAAGTTCCGGGATAACGTCCGGCGGGACATCGTCCCCGTGGTCTCCCGCCTGCGGACTGAGGTGGGCAAGCGCCTGGGTGTGGACCGGCTTATGGTCTACGACTATGACCTTATCTTCCCACAGGGGGATCCCAATCCCAAGGGAGGGAAGGAGGAAATCTTCGCCGCCGCCAAGGCCATGTACCACGACATGAGCAAGGAGACCGGCGAATTTTTCGACTTCATGCTGGAGACGGAGGCCTTTGACGTGGAGTCCCGCAAAAACAAGTGGGGCGGCGGCTACTGCACCAGCTTTATGGCCTATCATCAGCCCTTCATCCTGGCCAACTTCAACGGCACCTCCGGTGACGTGGACGTTGTGACCCATGAGGCCGGCCACGCCTTTGCCGACTACACCATTGCCCGCAACAAGTATCTTGTGGAACTGAATGTGGGTGGAATGGAGACGGCGGAGACCCACTCCATGAGCATGGAGTTCTTCGCATGGCCCTATATGGAGAACTTCTTCGGGGAAGATGCCGAGCGGTACAAGTTCATGCACTTGCTGGAGGCCCTTTCCTTCCTGCCCTACGGCACCATCGTGGACGACTTCCAGCGACAGGTCTATGAGAATCCCCGGTGGTCCCCTGAGGAGCGCAAAGCAGCCTGGCGTAGGCTGGAGGCGGAGTTCCGGCCCCACATCAGCTTCGATGGTGTGCCCTACCTGGAGGAGGGGACCCGCTGGCAGTACCAGATGCATATTTTCGAGACACCCTTCTACTATATCGACTACTGCCTGGCCCAGACGGCCGCTCTTCAGTTCCTGCTGGAGTCCAGAAAGGACTACAAGGACGCTTTCCGGCGGTATGTCCGCCTGCTGTCTCAGGGCGGCGAGCAGGTCTTTACCGACCTGCTTCAGGAGGCCGACCTGCGGTCCCCCTTTGAAGAGGGAGCCCTGCAGGAGGTCGCCCGTGAGATTGAGGCCCTACTGAACAGCCTGGGGGAGGGCGCCGGCCTCTGAATGGCTGTTCCCGCAGAAATAGACTGGTAATACCGACCCACGCCCGCTGTTCCCATCCGGGAGCTGCGGGCGTGTTTTTTTGTTCCTGTACCTCTTTCGCGAAAAAAACAACGCCTGTTATAGCAGTGCCCTGCCTGCGGAACGAAGCAAGGAAATGTTCCCGGGAAGTACGGCCCTGCAAATATTCCGAGGAATGTCGGATAATCACGAAAGGAGATCCCAATGAAGGAGGTATTTTCAGGAATGGAGCCAGGGGAGATCAACTGTGAGTCTCTGAACGGTGTTTACAGGGAGATTGCTGATCTGCTTGGCCCAGAGGCGGCGCTCACACTCCACAGATTCTATCGGGGGCAGCAGGTTTCATTCCCGGTGAATCTGTTCACCACCGACTTTATCATTCGGCAAATGCTGGAGGAGTACAACGGCCGCAACATCAAACAGCTGGCCACCAAGTATGGCTACAGCGAGAAATGGACAAGGAAGAGAATCAATGAACAACTTGGAAAGAAGGAGTGACAGGAAGATGAAAAAACTGATTGGCGTTCTGCTCCTGCTTTGCCTCTGCCTCTGTGCCGCCGCCTGTAGCACGGCCACCGGCACGACAGAGCCGACGGAAGATCAGACCGAACCGACCGCTGGGGCCTTCGGCAGCGAGAAGGAACCGGCAACTGCGAAAGAGGACGAAACCCCGGTAACATACGACAAAACCACGCCTTATGAGGACCAGCTGGAGGCCCTCCTGTCAGCCTCCTACCAGAAGATGCTGGTCGAGTACACCGCACTGGAAGGGGACATCGACGGATCGTTCAGTAAATATCTGGAAAAAGCGGACGCCATCGCCCAGTGGTATACCTTCTGCGAAAATGAGAGCACTGCCGCATATCGGGCCGTTGCAGCCCTGAATTTGTCCTGTTATCAGGACATCATTTCCTCCGGCGACGCCGGCGTATATAAAACCTGGACTGACCGCATGTCTGACTATTACAAGTACTGGAACCGGGGCCTGCAGGACTACTACGATGACTGGAATGACCTGTATGAGGAGGCCTACGACTTATTTGACGACGTGACAGAGCTGGGATACGACGAACTGCCATACGAACAGGCGGCTGATCTCTGGGAGGAGATGTACGACGCCTACAGTGACGGGTGGGAGAATATGTATGACCTGTACTCAGATGGTTGGGAAGATCTGTACGACTTCCACTCGGACATATGGGACGCACTTTACGATGGGGACACAAACCTGGATGAGCTGTTTGCCAAGGCATTCCCCGCTTAAAGGCTGTTCCAGTTTCTTAAAATGTGACGTTTGCAGCCGTTCGGCTGCAGGTTCAGATGACAACAGAAGGATCCCCGGTTGCTTCGGCGACCGAGGATTCTCCGCATTTTTTGGGGGTTTTATTTGCTATTTGGGCAGGGTGTTGCTATGATATAGGGGAGAGGCGCGGTCGGTGGGGCGTACGCTCTGCCTGGCTGGCCCGGGGTCCCGGACTACTTTGAATCACCTGCGGCGAGGAAGGGGAGAGGTGCCTGTGAAAAAAGTTGCCTTTATTTGTGTCCATAATTCCTGCCGAAGCCAGATGGCGGAGGCCCTGGGGAAAAAACTGGCGTCTCACATGTTTGAGAGCTATTCCGCTGGGACAGAGGCCAGGCCCCGAATCAACCAGGACGCAGTGCGCCTGATGAAGTCGGTGCACGGCATCGACATGGAGGAGACCCAGCGGAGCAAGTTGGTATCCGAACTGCCCGCCATCGATATTGTGGTGACTATGGGTTGCAATGTGCAGTGCCCTTCTCTGCCCTGCAGCCACCGGGAGGACTGGGGGCTGCAGGATCCCAGCGGTCAATCGGACATAGTCTTTTTAGAGACCATACGAACCATTGAGGAGAAAGTCCTGGATCTGGCAGAGCGAATCCGAAGAAATCAGATTTAAAATGTTAGGAGATATTACTATGTTAGCTGTTGGAACGAAAGCACCGGAGTTCACCCTATCTGACCAGAATGGGCAGAGTGTCAGCCTATCTGATTTCTTGGGGAAAAAGGTCGTGTTATATTTTTATCCCCGGGACAATACCCCCGGCTGTACCCGTCAGGCCTGTGCTTTTGCACAGAGCTATGATGCCTTCCGATCTTCCGATGTGGTGGTGATCGGCATCAGCAAAGACTCCGTGGCTTCCCACCTGAAATTCGCCCAGAAGTACGACCTGCCGTTTATCCTGCTGTCTGACCCGGAGCTGCAGGCCATTCAGGCCTATGATGTGTGGAAGGAGAAAAAACTCTACGGTAAGGTAAGTATGGGCGTGGTGCGGTCCACCTATGTGATTGACGAGCAGGGGACCATTGAAAGGGCCATGCCAAAGGTCAAGCCGGACAGCAATGCCGAGGATATCCTGGCCTATCTATCAGAGGGAAAGTGACAGGCTGTACCAGTGGCCTGAATGGAGGCGTGCCATGAGAATTATCATCTCACCAGCTAAGAAAATGAGGGAGGATACAGACAGTCTGGCCTGGCGGGAACTGCCCGCATTTCTGGACCGGACGGCGGAACTCCTGGCCCGGCTGCAGAGCATGTCGAATGAGGAATTACAGAAGCTTTGGAAGTGCAATGACAAGATTGCGGCACTGAACGTGGAGCGGCTGCAGAGGATGGACCTGTGCAGTCGTCTAACACCTGCTATCCTGGCCTATGAGGGGATCCAGTACCAGTACATGGCACCCGGCGTCTTCAGTGAGGGGGAATATGACTATATTCAGACCCACCTGCGAATCCTCTCCGGCTTTTACGGAGTGCTTCGTCCCTTTGATGGGGTGGCACCATACCGGCTGGAGATGCAGGCAAAGCTGGCTGTGGGCGGGGCGAAAAACATCTATGACTACTGGGGGGCGGCCTTGGCTGAGCACCTGTTTGCGGAGAGCGGATGTATCCTGAACCTGGCCTCAAAGGAGTATAGCCAGTGTGTTTTCAAGTATCTGCCAAAATCCGTCCGATGGATCACCTGTGTGTTTGGTGAGGAAAAGGATGGGAAGGTCGTTGAAAAGGGGACCATGTGCAAGATGGCCCGGGGAGACATGGTGCGCTATCTGGCGGAGAATCGAGTAGAGGATGCAGAAGACGTCAAGGCGTTCCATGGGCTGAACTATCGGTATTCGCCGGAACAGTCCGATGAAAGCACCTTTGTATTTCTGCTGAAAAAGAACCCGGGCGAGGGATGCTTTTAACGACTGGTACAGAAGGGCACTGTCCCATATGATGTACAGCTTAGAGGGTTTTGGCCCGGAGACAACTACAACATATTGAAAAAAGTTGAAAAAATTATCGATATAGGTGACTTTGTCACCGATAGCGAGCAGTCCCCTTGATATAATAAAGTCGAAATCAAGGAGGTGCCAGATATGAGCTTAAAGATCAACAACCCTGACAATATTCCTGAGAGTGTCGTTTTTGAAGCAGTTAAGATGATGGAGAGAGAATCTGGACGCACCGTTCAGGAGATTTCCATTCGCCGTACCGGTGGCCAGGACGAGTATGGGATCACCCCGGTTTTTGAGCCTGTGCCCTTCCAGCGGATCCGCCGCATCACCGGGTACCTGGTGGGCGACCTGGACCGTTTCAACAATGCGAAGCGGGCGGAAGTGGATGACCGCGTTAAGCATTGCACGATTTGCTGATTTGACCTTAGTACATCAGAGTCCCTGAGCAATATGCTCAGGGACTCTTTTCTATATTTGGCGGTTTTTTTGGCATGACATAGAGATACCCCCTGAAGCAGGACAGATGTTTTCCTGCCTCAGGGGGTGAAGCATTTTATGCCATTTTAAAACTGCCGAAAGGATATGGTGCTCAGTCGCTCAGTGCATTCTTCTGAGAGACAGGGGCCTTCTTTTCATAGCAGGCAAAGGCTTCTTCCACCATGTTCTGGTCGGGCTTCTTGGTGAAGAGGCTGACCACGGGGACGATGATTAGACCGGCCAGCATAGCAAAGGCGCCGCAGTTGATGGGAGACTGGAGCAGCTCCGGGAAGATGGATCGGCAGGCAAGGTTAAGGACCATGATGCCGGAACCAAAGAGGAAGGTCACCCAGCAAGCGGCCTTGGTGGTCTTTTTCCAGTACAGACCATAGAGGAAGGGGGCCAGGAAGGCACCGGCCAGGGCGCCCCAGGATACCCCCATCAGCTGAGCGATGAAGCTGATAGACTGCTTATACTGGACAATGGCGATAATCATGGAAATAAGGACAAAGACAACGATGAAGCACCGCATGATAAACACGGACTTTTTATCGCTCATGTCCTTGATGACGTTGTCCTTCAGCAGATCAATGGTGAGGGTAGAGGAAGACGCAATGACCAGGGAAGACAGGGTAGACATCGAGGCCGAGAGGACCAGGATTACCACTACAGCAATGAGCAACTCGGGTAAGTCAGAGAGCATGGCGGGGATGATAGAGTCGTAGCCATCGGCAGCAATGTCGATCCGGTCGGAGAACAGACGCCCAAACCCACCCAGGAAGTAACAACCGCCGGCGACAACAAAGGCGAACAGGGTGGAGATGATCGTGCCCTTGTGTATGGCCTCCTCAGACTTGATGGCGTAGAACTTCTGGACCATCTGGGGCAGGCCCCAGGTGCCCAGACTGGTAAGGATCACCACACCCAAAAGATTGATGGGATCCGGGCCAAAGAAGGAGGCGAAGACGCCGGGGACGGCTCCGTTGACCACCTCTGGATCAGAGACCTCAGCCAAACCCCGCAGGGACTCCATAAAACCGCCCTGGCTGCCAAGAACGGCGGCGATGACCACGCAGATGCCCACCAGCATAACACAGCCTTGGATGAAGTCGTTGATGGCGGTGGCCATATAACCACCGGCGATCACATAGATTCCGGTCAAAACACCCATGAGGATGATGCAGACGGTGTAATCAATGTGGAAAGCCATACCGAAAAGGCGGGACAGGCCGTTAAACAGAGAGGCTGTGTAGGGGATGAGGAAGATAAAAACGATGACCGATGCACCAATCTTCAGACCTTTGCTCTGGAAGCGCTGCCCGAAGAACTGGGGCATGGTGGCGGAGTTGAAGTGCTGGGTCATGATGCGGGTTCGGCGGCCCAGAATATACCAGGCCAGAAGGGAACCAATGAGGGCATTGCCGATGCCGGCCCAGGTGGCAGCTACACCGTATTTCCAGCCGAACTGACCGGCGTAGCCAACGAAGACCACGGCGGAAAAATAGGAGGTGCCATAGGCGAAGGCAGTAAGCCATGGGCCGACGGAGCGCCCACCCAGGACGAAGCCGTTGACATCAGTAGCATTCTTTCGGCAGTAGAGGCCGATGCCAAGCATGACGGCAAAGTATACGATGAGGATAAGAAATTTCATTGGGCTCCCAGCTTTCTATCTTTAATGCTTTTTAACTTTAACACCAAAAAGCTAAAAAGTCAACATTTTTTTCCAAATAGAAGAAGTGAGGAGGAAGGGCTCTGCCGCAACAGTGCGTGCGTATATTAAACAGCCTGGCAGAGATTCGTTTGCCCGCATATCCCAGGGAAATAGAGACCGGCCGATGGGACGTCCATCGGCCGGAATACAAGAGCTTTTTATTTTGTGGCCCAGTTGCCGGTGGCCTGAGCGGTCAGGTAGGCGTTGATAAAGCCATCGATGTCGCCGTCCATAACGGCGTTGACATTGCTGGTCTCGAAGGCAGTGCGGGTGTCCTTTACCAGGGTATAGGGCATGAAAACATAGGAGCGAATCTGGCTGCCCCACTCTATTTTCAGCTGGACGCCCTTCAAATCGGAGATCTTTTCGGCCTTTTCCTGCATTTGGAGTTCCACTAACTTGGCACGGAGCATCTTCATGCAGTTGTCCTTGTTCTGGAACTGGCTCCGCTCGGTCTGGCAGGCGACCACAACGCCGGTGGGGATGTGGATGAGACGAACGGCAGAGGAGGTCTTATTGACGTGCTGGCCGCCAGCGCCGCTGGCACGGTAGACCTGCATCTCAATGTCCTCGGGGCGGATCTCAACTTCAACATCCTCAGGCAAATCTGGCATGACCTCCACAGAGGCAAAGGAGGTCTGGCGGCGGGCGTTGGCATCGAAGGGGGAGACGCGGACCAGACGATGGACACCATGCTCACCGCGGAGATAGCCGTAGGCGTTCTCGCCCTCAATCATGATGGTGGCGGACTTCAAACCGGCCTCATCGCCCTCCTGATAGTCCATGATTTTATATGTGAAGCCGTGGCTCTCAGCCCAGTGGGTGTACATGCGGTAAAGCATCTGGGCCCAGTCCTGGGCCTCAGTGCCGCCGGCACCGGCGTGGAAGGCCAGGATAGCGTTGGAGGCATCGTAGTCTCCAGTCAGGAGGGTCTGGAGGCGGGCGGCCTCCATGTTCTCAATCAGGGCGGCGTACTCAGCTTCCAGCTCGGGGAGGAAGGATTCGTCCTCCTCTTCGTTGCCCATCTCGCACATGACCATCATGTCCTCCCAAGAGGCGCGGCGCTTTTCCTGGGATTCCAGCTTGCCCTTCAGCTGCTTTAGCTTCTGCAGGACCTTCTGGGATTTCTCGGGATTGTCCCAGAAGCCATCAGCAGAGCTCTGGGCTTCCAAAAAATCCACTTCCCGGGCGGCACTCTCCAGGTTTAGCGCTTGCTCCAGTTCGTCCAGCTGGGGGAGCAGGTTATTGAGTTTGACTTTATATTCATCAAATTGAAGCATCTTACGATCACTCACATTCTATAGTCTGATTTGTATTTACGGCCATACAATGTTACATTATATCCGATGTTTTCTCCTATGTAAAGGGAAAACCGATGAGAAACTGACAATTGTTCACAGTGATGGATGAGACAGGGATAGTGTACTCAAAGGGAAAAGTATGTGCGTAAATCCCCGGAAAGTGCGTGACAGATTTTTTTCTGCGTGCTATGATAAGCTATACCCAAAAAGAGAGGGGCTGTAAAATCATGCCGGAAAACTATGCTGCGCTGGAGGAGTCCTATCCTATCGTAAAGGAGCTGCGCCAGGAAACTGAGCTTGTCTGGATTAACCCAAATAAAACCGCCTGGGCCCAGGGATCCAAAGAGATCGAACTGACCATGGCAGATATCGACGATGCGGAGGCTCGCCTGAAGCGATTCGCACCGTTTATCATGAAGTGCTTTCCGGAGACCCGCGAAAAGGGCGGGATCATCGAGTCTGTGCTGACGCCCATTCCCCATCTGCAGACACGGCTGAACGAAAAGTACGGCAGTGGCCTGAAAGGGAAGCTCCTGCTCAAGCAGGACAGCCACCTTGCCATCGCCGGGTCTGTGAAAGCCCGGGGCGGCATCTATGAAGTGCTGAAGCACACGGAGGATCTGGCACTGGAGCACGGGATTCTCACCGATTATGAGGATGACTATACCAAGCTGTGCGAGCCTGCATCCCGGGCGTTCTTTTCCAAGTACACCGTTCAGGTGGGCTCCACCGGTAACTTGGGCCTGAGTATCGGCATCATGAGTGCCGTGGTAGGCTATAAAGTCATTGTTCATATGTCCAACGATGCCCGGCAGTGGAAAAAGGACCTGCTGCGCCAGTACGGGGTCAACGTGAAGGAATATGCTTCTGACTATAGCGAGGCTGTAAAGCAGGGTAGAGCAGAATCCGATTCAAACCCCATGAGCTACTTTGTGGATGACGAGAACTCAAAAAATCTGTTCCTGGGGTATGCCGTAGCTGCCAAGCGGCTGGTGGGACAGCTGGAAACGCTGGATGTGACGGTGGACGAGGAGCACCCGCTCTTTGTCTATGTGCCATGTGGGGTGGGCGGTGCACCCGGCGGGATCGCCTTCGGCATGAAGCAGATGTTTGGCGATGCGGTGCATGTGTTCTTTGTGGAGCCCACCCAGGCCCCCTGTATGGTACTGGGCATGGCCACAGGACTGCAGAATAAGATCTCCGTGCAGGATATCGGACTTACCGGCCTTACCCATGCCGACGGGTTGGCTGTGGGCCGGGCGTCCGGGTTTGTGGGCCGGGTGATGATGCCTATTCTCAGCGGTGAGTTCACCCTGAGGGACTACAAGCTTTATGACTACATGCGGGACCTTCTGGAGACTGAGGATATCTTCATCGAGCCCAGTGCCTGTGCCTCTGTCCAGTGTGTGGTGATGCTGAACCAGCTGGCTGAGAGCAAGGCCTACTTGGAAAAAGAGGGGCTGACGAAGAAGATGCCCCAGGCCACACACATTCTCTGGGCCACCGGCGGGAACTTGGTGCCGGAAACCATTCGCGAAGAATACATCCATACACACCTGTAAAGAACGGGGCCCTGCTCGAGGTGAGCAGGGCCTTTTCGTTAGTCAGAAACATAAAGTTGAAGGTGTGGGTTCTCCGCAGCGGCAGCACGGAGGACATTTATCACCCGATGAGCATAGGGGGAAAAGTCCTCGCAGCCTTCGATGGAAATAGAGACATCCTCGACCAAATCAGAAAGGCAGTCATGGAGGGCATCCAAATTTCTGCCGTACCAGGCAGGGAAGGAGAGGGCCCGGGCAATCTCCCGGTGGAAGGACTCTCTGTCATTTAAAAGGGAGCCGTTCAGGGTGATGGAGAGCATGGTCATTCCTCCCCGTATAGAAGTTCAAAGGACTCGTAATGGTCTTCGGTGTAGTAGATCAGGCCGTCGTTGGAATAAACAATGCGTTTAGCACCGCGGCTGTTTGCACCAAGGGTATCAATATCGCACTCGTGGTATTCCCTGCCGTCTGTCTCGGGCAGCAGGCCCTCATAGTTGCCGAAATAGGTGCCGCCGATACACATGCCGGGGGCATAGGGCTCCAGAGAACCACCCTCCCAGCCCAGAGACTGGGCTTCCTTCTTAGTGATGAAGTTATCCGGCAGGTGGCCGTAGGTGTTAAGGTAGAGGGCGACGTCCTCCTTGGAGGTATAGGAGCCGTATTCGTCAATGCTGTCAATAGCAGCTTCCTGAGAGGGGGTGCTGTCCTGGTAAAGGGTAATTTCTTCCTGGGAGCAGGCTGTCAGGGAGAGGGCGCAGAAAAGGGAAGCGAGCAGGAAAAAAAGGGAGGAAAGTTTATGTTTCATGTTGACACTCCTCATCATTTTTTATCAGTATAGCGAAAATGTGAGGATTTGGCAAGAAGGATCCAAAATGATTGAAAACCCGGGTGCGGACGAGGGGAGCGTGAAGTCAGGGCCGGTGATGAAAAGAGAATTATGAAACAAAAAATTTTTTATTGACAAAGAGTCTGTGGTGTGGTATAGTTATCAAGCACTAAAAAGTGTGAGACCGCTGGAAATGCCGGAGTGGCGGAATTGGCAGACGCCTGGGACTTAAAATCCCATGGGAGAAATCCCGTGCCGGTTCGACCCCGGTCTCCGGCACCATATCGCGGAGTAGAGCAGTTGGTAGCTCGTCGGGCTCATAACCCGGAGGCCGTAGGTTCAAGTCCTACCTCCGCAACCATAAAGAATTCCTGTTTCAGATTTGAAACAGGAATTCTTTTTTGTACATGAATGGGCCAGGAGTTTTCAAGCGGTACAGTACGCTGCAGTAAGTGTGGGCCTTTTGCGCGCCCCATTACAGTAGGTGTATTATGTTATGAAAAGCTCTTTTATATTTTGCTTTGATTTGTTGAATGCCGAAAGGAATGGGAGCACCGTAGGGAAAAGGCGAATTTTCTGTTGACATCCGACCTTGTATATGGTATTTTTTACCCGAATAGAGACGGGACTATAATGATTAATATCCCCCTCAGTGTCTATTCATGCAATTTTCTGGACCACTCCTCGGAGTTAAGGCCACACGGACAGCCGGGTCCACTGCCGATTGGCGTTTATCGCCTTGTTGAATGAGCTTACCGCTCGAATTTTATAAGTTGGTTCCTTAAAACCTGTGTTAAAAGCACAAACTTGTGAAACGGTCAATAAGAGTAGTAAAAGTTAATTGCTATATAGACTCTGAATCATCCCGTAGTTCTAAATCCTGATTATACCTTTTGCCAGTCCTGCCGGTGCAGGGCTGTAATGGGCGTATCCTGACGATTTTTGACGCAAGCTGTGTTTTTACAGCCTGCGTTTTTTTATTTCCCGGAGGAGGGATAGATATGCACAAACCACGATTGGATCAACGGCGTGCCCCCATTTATGAGGCTCTGGAGCGATTCCGCCAGATGCGGGTGGTTCCCTTTGATGTGCCGGGGCATAAGCACGGTCGAGGGAATCCTGAATTGACGGAGTTCCTGGGTCAGCGATGCCTGGATGTGGACGTAAATAGTATGAAGCCTCTGGATAACCTCTGCCATCCCGTTTCTGTTATTCGAGAGGCGGAAGAACTGGCGGCGGACGCCTTCGGCGCAGCCCAGGCCTTTCTGATGGTGGGTGGTACCACCAGCTCTGTCCAGAGTATGGTGCTGGCCGCATGTAAAGGTGGCGATGAGATTATCCTGCCCAGAAACGTCCACCGCAGTGTGATCAACGCCTTGGTGCTGTGCGGCGCCGTTCCGGTATATGTGAACCCGGAGGTGGACCAGCGGTTGGGTATCTCCCTGGGGATGACCCGTGAGTCTCTTCAGAAGGCAATCGACGAGCACCCAAATGCCGTGGCCGTCCTGGTGAATAACCCCACATACTATGGCATCTGTTCCGACCTGTGTGCCATCGTCAAAATGGCACATAAAGCTGGGATGCTTTGCCTGGTGGATGAGGCCCACGGGACACATTTCTACTTTGGAAGCGGCCTGCCGGTATCCGCTATGGAGGCCGGTGCAGATATGGCATCCGTATCCATGCATAAAAGCGGAGGCAGTCTGACCCAGTCCTCGTTGTTGCTCATCGGACCAAAGGTCCACACTGGTTATGTGCGGCAGATCATCAACTTGACCCAGACGACCTCAGGCAGCTATCTTCTGATGAGCAGCCTGGACATTTCTCGCCGGAACCTGGCCCTTCGAGGGGGAGAAGTTTTCCATAAAGTAAAGGATATGGCGGACTATGCCAGAGAAGAGATCAATGCCATCGGTGGGTACTATGCCTTTGGCAGGGAACTGAGAAACGGCAACTCTGTATTTGATTTTGATACCACAAAGCTGTCTGTACACACCCGTGACATCGGGCTGGCGGGGATTGAGGTCTATGACATCCTAAGAGATGAGTACGACATCCAGATAGAGTTTGGTGATATCGGCAACATCCTGGCATATCTGTCCATTGGGGATCGCCCCCAGGAGCTGGAGCGCCTGGTCAGTGCCCTAGCCGAGGTCAGACGCAGGAACCACCGGGACGGCAGGGACCTGCTCAATCAGGAGTATATCGACCCCATTGTGGTGGCCTCTCCTCAGGCGGCATTTTATGCGGAGAAGCGGAGTCTGCCTCTGCGGGAAAGCGTGGGACACGTGTGCAGCGAGTTCGTCATGTGTTATCCGCCCGGTATCCCGGTGCTGGCCCCCGGCGAGCGGATAACGGAAGAGATCTTGGACTATATCGAATACGCAAAAGCGAAGGGCTGCAGTATGACCGGGCCGGAAGACCCTGAGATTCTGCGGCTGAATGTGCTGAAATAGGAGGGACGACAATGGAAATGTGGTTCAGCGAGTTTCATACACCGGATGTGAAGCACTCCATTCGGGTCACTCGCCATCTGTATGCCAAACAGAGCAACTACCAGCAAATCGACATCTTTGAGACCCCGGAATATGGGAAAGTCCTGGCCCTGAACGGGAATGTGCAATTGACAGAACGGGATGAGTTTATCTATGACGAGATGATCACCCATGTGCCAATGGCCGTCCACCCCGGCATCTGCGATGTTCTTGTGATTGGAGCCGGTGACGGAGGCGTCGTCCGTGAGCTGACCCGCTACGACAGGGTGAAGAGTATCGACCTGGTCGAGATGGACCCCCAAGTGGTGGAGGCCTGCAGAGAATTCCTACCCGGAAACGCATGCCGAATGGACGACCGAAGAGTTCACATCTACTTTGAAAATGCGCTACGGTTTATCCGGCGGTGTGAGAGCAAGTACGACCTAATTATTGTGGATTCTACAGACCCCTTCGGACCCTCTGAGGGCCTGTTTACCAAGGAATTCTATGGAAACTGCTATAACGCCCTGAAGGAAGACGGTATCATGGTAAACCAGCAGGGAAGCCCCTTCTATGAGCATGATGCGAAGGCAATGCAGCGCAGTCATAAGCGTATTGTGGAGACCTTCCCTATCAGCAAAGTCTACCAGGCCCATATTCCAACTTACGCAGCCGGCTATTGGCTGTTTGGCTTTGCCAGCAAGAAGTACCACCCCACAAACGATGTGGACCTGGAGAGCTGGTACCGGCTGAACCTGCGCACCCGCTATTATACACCCCGTCTGCACATCGGAGCCTTTGCTCTTCCGGCATTCCTGGAGGACATGCTGAGGGAGGTGGAAGGATAATGCTGCTGCCAAATGTTGAGACATTCATCGGATGCGACGCCGATTATGACGAGGCATCGGTCGTCCTATTCGGTGCACCCTTCGATTCCACCACATCCTTCCGGCCCGGAGCCCGGTTCGGACCCTCTGCCATGCGGCATGAGAGTTTTGGGTTGGAGACCTACAGCCCCTACCAGGACAAGGACCTGACCGACTATTCTGTTTTTGACAGCGGAGACCTGGAACTGCCCTTCGGGGATCCGGAAGCGGCATTACAGGAGATTCAGGAGCGCGCCCGGATCATCCTAGAGGATGATAAACTGCCTCTGCTCTTGGGCGGGGAGCATCTGGTCACCCTAGGTGCGGTACGGGCTGCTGCGGAGCGGTACCCAGACCTTCACATCATCCACTTTGACGCCCACGCGGACCTCCGGGAAGACTACCTGGGGACGAAACTGAGCCACGCCTGCGTCCTTCGCCGGTGCCACGATATCCTGGGAGACGGACACGTTCACCAATTCTGCATACGAAGCGGTGACCGGGAGGAATTCCTGTTTGCCGAAAAGCACACGGACCTGCATAAGTTCTCCCTGGATGGTCTGGAAGAAACGGTGGAAAGGCTACGCCGTGCCTCAGTTCCCGTCTACTTTACCATTGATTTGGACTGCCTAGACCCATCCGTATTCCCCGGGACCGGAACCCCGGAGGCGGGGGGAATCACCTTCCCGAAGCTTCTGAACGCCATCCTCACCGTGGCACAGTGCCGGGTCGTGGCCGCCGATGTCAACGAACTGGCTCCGACGCTGGATGCCTCCGGCGTATCCACTGCCACAGCATGCAAAGTGCTCCGGGAGCTGCTCCTGGCACTGTTATAATGAATCATATTGAAGGAGAGTATTGTAATGAGTAAAGTGTTAGTCATTGGCTGCGGCGGCGTGGCCACTGTTGCGATTTCCAAGTGCTGCCAGGTCAGCTCTGTTTTTAGTGAACTGTGTATCGCCAGCCGGACCAAGTCTAAGTGTGACGACCTGGCTGCCCGGCTGGCCCCGAACACCGAAACAAAGATTACCACGGCTCAGGTCGATGCGGACAACGTTGACGAACTGGTAGAGCTAATCAACAGCTACAACCCGGATCTTGTCATGAACATTGCGTTGCCTTACCAGGACCTGACCATTATGGAGGCCTGCCTGATTTGCAAGGTCAATTACATGGATACCGCCAACTATGAGCCGGAAAACACGGACGCCCCCCAGTGGAGAGAGATTTATGAAAAACGCTGCAAAGATGCCGGTTTCTCCGCCTATTTCGACTACTCTTGGCAGTGGGCATATCGGGAAAAGTTCGAGGAGGCCGGGCTGGTGGCTCTGCTGGGCTGTGGGTTTGATCCCGGCGTGACGCAGGCATACTGTGCCTATGCGAAGAAGCATGAATTTGACACCATCGACACCATCGACATCCTGGACTGCAACGGCGGCGACCACGGCTATCCTTTTGCAACCAACTTTAACCCTGAAATCAATCTGCGCGAGGTATCTGCACCCGGTTCCTACTGGGAAGACGGCCACTGGGTGGAGATTCCTGCAATGTCCATAAAGCGGGAGTACGAATTCGACCAGGTCGGCCACAAGGATATGTACCTGCTCCACCACGAGGAGATTGAATCCTTGGCCCTGAATATCCCTGAAGTCCAGCGGATTCGCTTTTTCATGACCTTCGGTCAGAGCTACCTGACCCATATGCAGTGCCTGGAAAATGTGGGGATGCTCTCCACCACACCTGTCCTCTTTGAGGGAAAGGAGATCGTCCCCATTCAGTTTTTAAAGGCACTGCTGCCTGACCCCGCTTCCCTGGGGCCCCGTACCCACGGGAAGACCAACATCGGCTGCATTTTTACCGGGAAGAAGGACGGGAAGGACAAGACCTACTATATCTACAATATCTGTGACCATCAGGCCTGCTACCAGGAGGTCGGATCTCAGGCCATCTCCTACACCACCGGTGTGCCAGCCATGTGTGGGGCGCTGATGCTGCTTACCGGGAAGTGGAATACTGTTGGCGTCCACACTGTGGAGGAGTTCGATCCCGATCCCTTCCTGGATGCACTGGATCAGTATGGGCTGCCCCGCAGTGAGAACCACGATCCTGCGCTGGTAGACTGATGGAAGACAGACGTGCGCCGTTTCTCCTTCTGGAGGGAGAAGACCCGGAGGCCCTCTTTGCAGCGGTGGAGAGCCCGGCATATATCCTAGATGAGGCCAAGCTCCATATGAATGGCCAGCTCCTGGCCAGTGTGGCAGAGCAGACCGGGGCAAAGATGCTTCTCGCACAAAAGGCATTTTCCGGCTACGACCTGTATCCTCTGCTCTGTCCCTATCTCTTCGGTACGGAGGCCAGCGGCCTGTATGAGGCGCGGCTTGGTGCTGAGGAGATGCCAGGCAGAGAAGTCCACGTTTTTTGTGCGGCATACCGGGAGAAAGATTTTGAGCCCCTTATACAATACGCAGACCATATCGTTTTTAACTCGCCCCGACAACTGGAAAAGTTTGGCCCCCGGGCTAAAGCGGCGGGAAAAAGTGTGGGGCTCAGAATCAACCCGGAGTGTTCTACCCAGGATGGTCACGCTATCTATGACCCCTGTGCCCCCGGCTCCAGGTTGGGAACAACGAGACGGCAATGGGACTCCCAAATGACGGAGGCTCTGGTTCAACTGTTGGATGGCATACATTTCCACACGCTTTGCGAGCAGGGCGCGGATGCGCTGGCGGTGACTATACGTGCGGTAGAACTTCACTTTGGTGATATTCTGCCCCGTATGAAATGGGTGAACTTTGGCGGCGGCCATCATGTGACCCGGCCGGGTTACGACATGGAGCTTTTGGAAACGTGTATCAAGAATTTTCGAGCCAGGTGGAAGACGGATGTCTATCTGGAGCCCGGCGAAGCGTGGGCGCTGAATGCGGGATATCTTGTTACCCGTGTACTGGATGTGCATCAGAATGGTGAGACATCTATCGCTATCCTGGATATGAGTGCCGCCTGCCATGCCCCGGATGTCATTGAAATGCCCTATCACCCACCCCTGTACGGCGGCGGGGATGCCGGAGAACAGCCGTATACTTACCGCTTGGGAGGCCCTACCTGCCTGGCCGGAGACGTCTTAGGTGACTACAGCTTTCAGGAACCCCTCCGGGAGGGACAGCTTCTGACCTTCGGTGATATGGCCATCTATACCTTCTGTAAAAATAACACGTTCAACGGGATGCCTCTGCCTGACCTGTGGGTACGGCGGAGAGACGGGACCCTGGAAAAGCTGACTGATTTCTGCTATGATGACTTCAAAAGACGGCTGGGAAGAACGACCCGGGAGGGCGTTCTGTAACGATATGCGAAGACACGCATACGAAGGCAAAATTTTGTCTTCTATCAGCTTCTGCTGTGGAGGTAATTCATGAGCATGTTTTTGACACTGGCCTATCTCTTTTTTCTGGGTTCGCTGTTTGGATGGGTTCTGGAGCTCTTATTCCGCCGGTTCATATCCCATGCCAATCCGGATAGAAGGTGGATCAATCCGGGGTTCTGCGTGGGGCCATATATCCCCCTCTATGGTTCAGGTCTTTGTATTCTGTATCTGTTAGCCATTCTGGGAGAAGAAACCGGGATGACCGCCTCTGTGGGGACCAGGGCCATCATGTTCCTATGTATGGCGGTCAGTATGACCCTTATCGAGTACATTGCCGGTATTGTCTGTTTAAAGCACCTGAAACTGCGCCTGTGGGACTACAGCCGGGAGTGGGGTAATATTCAGGGACTCATCTGCCCCAAGTTCTCGCTCTACTGGGGGATTCTCAGTGCAATCTACTATTTTGCTATCCATCCCCGGATTCTGGAGGCCTTGGCGTGGCTGTCAGAAAACCTGGCGTTTTCCTTTGTCATCGGTTTTTTCTTTGGGGTATTTGTTATCGACGTGACATATTCCGCTCGTCTGGTCACCCGTATGAAGCGCTTCGCCGATGAAAAACAGGTTATCATCAAGTACGAACACTTCAAAGCCCACGTGCGTCGAGTCCATGACAGGACCGCCATACGGACGAAATTCCTGTTCCCATTCCACTCGCATCTTACGCTTTCTGAGTTGCTTGAGGACGCACACGATGCCCTAGAGCGTCTACGCACAGAGGGTAAGCACCACTAATTGAAACCTTGAAACACCGCTGTTGATTTTTGCATCGATGGCGGTGTTTGCATATGAAAACCATTTTATATTCGGGAATTGACATGGGCGAGATGCAATGATATCCTGAACGAAAAACTAACTCCTGAAGGAGATACGTTATGATGACACAACTGACCGAGTGCGAACTTGGGCTGGTAAAAGAGATTCGGCAGCAATTGCATAGGGTACCGGAGCCATCCGGCAGCGAGGAGAAAACTAAAGCGCTCATCCGGGCGTTTATCACGGCCCATACGGGCCTTTCCTGCTTTGATTACGGCGGAGGGACCTGTGGGCTGTATACTCCACCGGAGGAGGCCTTGGAGGAAGCAATATGCCTTCGTGCGGATTTTGATGCGGTATCTCTGCCAGAGGGAGACGCTGCCCACTTGTGCGGCCATGACGGTCACACAGCGGCTCTGTTGGGAGTAGCCCTTTTTCTGGAACGGACCAGGCCCGGCCGCAGGGTGCTGCTTATGTTTCAACCGTCCGAGGAGACAGGAGAGGGGGCCGAAGCGATGGCCCCTTTGCTGAAGGAATATAAGATTACCAGGATATATGGCTGTCACAATCTGCCAGGTTTTCCTTTCGGTCGTGTATTCACTTCCCTTGACACATTCGCCTGCGCATCGTCAGGTATGACATTTGCCTTTACCGGTAAACCTGCCCATGCGGCCTATCCAGAGTATGGAGTCTCACCGGCAGGCGCAGTGGCAGAATTCCTTGCAGAAGTCCAGGCCTTCAACCGGGAGGTTCCCTTTGGCGGAGGGACCTTTGCTACGGTCGTTGGATGCAACATGGGGCAAAAGGCCTTTGGCACTGCTGCCGAACGGGCTGAGGTCTGGATTACGATGCGGTCAGACACCAATGATAATTTTATGAAGCTCAAAGCATTCCTGAATTCCCGGTCAGAGGCATATGCGCAGCAGAATGGCCTGACTCTTTCGGTTATGGAGCAGGATGCTTTCCCAGCCACGGAAAACGACGAAACTGCCGCACGAGAGCTTTTGGACCGTACCGGCGGGGAATTGTTGACGGAGCCCATGCGCTGGAGCGAGGATTTTGGGCATTATCTGAATGCGTGCAGAGGTGCCTTTTTCGGTATCGGGGCAGGGGCGTGCCCACCACTCCATACCAGGGAATACGAATATCCGGATGAGTTGCTTTCTCACCAAATCAGGGCACTTATCGCCCTGCTGTAACACAACGGCGATACCATCGGGGAACAGTACGAGGAAGCAAGGTTGCCGCTAACATTGCATTGCATTTAGAAGACAAAAGAGTATAATTCAACAGGAGAGTATGACAAAGTG
>JABUSR010000014.1 GCA_021442645.1 Ruminiclostridium sp. | reverse complement strand
TCGCACCCTCTCTTCTTTGAAAAAATGCGAGAGGGTGTGGATCTGACCACCTCTCAGCCCTCCCCGGCGGTCCTCACCGCCCTGTGGGATACCCTGATGGAGACTCACGACCGTATCCTCTACTTCCCCATGAGCTCCCGCCTCAGCGGCTCCTGCGCGACCGCCCGGGCTCTGGCCCAGGATTATGATGGCCGGGTGCTGGTGGTGGACGACCAGCGAATCTCCGTTACCCTCATGCAGTCGGTGTGCAACGCCCGGACCCTGCTGGCCCAGGGGAAGACTGCCGAGGAGGTCCGAGATATCCTGGAGGAGGAGAAGTTCCTCTCCAGCATCTATATCGCGGTGAACACCCTGGAGTACCTGAAAAAGGGGGGGCGGGTCACCGCAGCCGGGGCCGCTATGGCCACCATCCTGAGCATCAAGCCGGTTCTTCAGATTCAGGGGGGGCAGTTGGATGCCTACAAAAAGGTCCGGGGTATGAATGCTGCCCGGTCCGTCCTCATGGATGCCCTGCGGAAGGATTTGGACACCCGCTTCCGGGATCTGGACATGAAGGTCTTTGCCGGGTACTCCGGCGGGGACGCCGCCCTGGGCGAGGCCTGGCGGGAGGAGGTCCAGAGAGACTTCCCCGAGTACGAGGTGGAACTCATCTCCCTGCCTCTTAGCATCTGCTGCCACACGGGCGAGGGGGCCCTGGGCGTGGCCTGCGCCAAAACCTGGTGAGGCCGATAAAACAGGCATACAGGCCGAGCGGTGGACCCGCTCGGCTTTTGTTTTAATAAAAGCTTAAGAATTTTTCTATTTTTTCTTTTGAAACAGGGCCTACAATAGGGGTGTAAAGAGAATCGCCCCCTGCAGCAGCAGGGACAAACCCTTCCAAAGGAGGAATTCATATGAAAAAGAAAAACCGCATTGTCTTCTGCCTGGTGGCCGGGCTGGTCCTTCTGTCCATCTCCGCCGTGGCAGCCTTCGGCAGTGCCAACGGCTACGGGGCCTTCAAAAGCGCCGTCATCACCCTGGCCACCCAGGAGGAGAACTTCACCGCCAAGGGCAGCATGTCTGTGACGGTGGATGATATAGCTCTGACAGAGATGAAGGTGGACTACACCCAGGACGGGACCAACCGATCCACCTGCACCACCACCCTGGATGACGACGGGGAGTATGTATATTACGAGACCATCCTCAACGGGGTGGAGACCTACTTCAGCAGCGACGACACGGTCTACTTCCAGACGAGGAATGACCGGAGCGACAGAAACCTGCTGGGCATCGATCAGAACGACCCCACGGCGGTCCGGCTGGTGAATTTCTTCTCCGTTGCCGTCGACACCGTGGTGGGTGACCTGAAGAACAATGTGGTGAAGGTGGGCAGCCAGGACGGCAAGGACCTGTACCAGGCCACGGTCTCCGGCAGCCAGGTGCCCGCCCTGGTAAACGCCGGTCTGTCTCTGCTCGCCTCCACCGCTGTAGAAAACACCGGGGGGCAGGTCATCTTTGAGGATCTGGACAAGGCTGCTGTTGCCGCCTACGAGAAGGCTACCGGCAAGCAGGCCTCTCAGGAGACCATGGCCTACATCTCCGGCCCTATGGAGGAGAACAAGGCGGAGACCATCTATGAGGCCAATCAGGCGGAGATCGACGCCATCTGGGGATATCAGGCCGAGCTGTGGCAGAAGTACGATGATATCCTCTTTAACGAGAAGAACGGCCAGGGCGTCCTGTATGTGAAACTTGACGGCTCCTACGAATACTATGCCAACAGGGGAGAGTACCTGATGGCCCATGCCGATGGGAGCAACGAGACCCTGGAGTACCTTGTGGCTCAGGAAGTGACCCTGGAGGAAGTGGACTGCACCTTCGCCCTGGACAGCAAGGGCAGGGTGGCGGACGGGACCTTCACCGCCATCTTCCTTACCAAGGACGCCGCAGGCGACCGCCACACGGTGAAGGCTACCCTTACCGCCGACGTCAGTGGCTACGGCACTACGGTGGTCCGGCTCCCGGATGTGGGTGACCGCCAGAAGGATTCGGGGGATATTTCCTGACGGGGCAGAAAAATACCCGGCTCGAGAGGAGCCTTAGGAGACAGGTTTTTTGGAGACCTGATTTAAGGCAGTTGAACCAGCCGAACCAGCCGAATCAGACGAATGAAGTTTTAACAACCCGAGTTCATGCGTTTCTTCTTCCGAGGTCTTTATCTTAAGTTATGACCAACTGACAGACGTAAACCATTCCGAAAGGACAGGAGGATGTAATGAGAACAATAATCGGTAATAAAAAAACAGCACTCAGGATGGTTGTTTTAATTGTGTGTATTATCGCTTTTTCATTTGTTATGTCTGCTGCGTATCATAATGACCCCAATGAGGAAATGGCAGCGGAGCAGGCTGAGATCAAAGACACGATTACAGGCGCTTACACAACCATGAGTCTGCTTGGCTCGTTTGCTTCGGAGGATGGAACCACCGCGAACCTGTCTGAGGAGGAACTTGATGCGTTGGTGGAGGACTATAACGATAGGGTAAACCTATACTACTCTAAGGATTCCACGCAGAATTCTGCGTATCAAAGCATGAATGAAGAGTATCTGAGATGTGGATTTCGTAATCCTGTTGATATCTACAATGTGATTAATGGGGGAGTGTATCGCTGTGACATTCACAGTATCAAGTCGGAAGACAACGGGAATCAAGCCATTGTTGACGCAAATGTGATTAAATGGAATACGGCAATCTCTTCTTGGTCGGAAAACGAACCTGAATCAAAAGGCACCTACTTCCTTGTGACACCATCCATAGGAAAGGTTCATGTGATTGTCCGCATGGTAAAAGAAGGAAACACGTGGAAAATCTTGGGAACAGAAGAATACACGCCCATGGCAAGCGGCTACGATAAGGCCATCCGGGATTATGTTCTTAAAAAATATGACGTCGATAAAACGGCCACCATGAAAGGGGAAAATGGAAAACTGCTTACTATTACAGACAGGGAAGCGGAAACTATCCTCCAAGAATTCTCCCGGTCAGAAGATCCCGCTGTCCGTCAATCCGCCGCCGCACTACAGGAAAACTTGTCCGTTTATGGAAAACACTTTGTCACGTTTGAAGAAGCCTACGCCGCAGCAAGTGCCCTGGATGTCCCCAACGGGAACTATTACGCCCTGGAGGCCGCGCTAAACGGGGAGGATCAAAAGGCTGGCTAATCGGCTTATCCCCTGTTTCCTCACCGCCTACGTCAGTGACTACGGCACTACGGTGGTCCGACTCCCGGATGTGGGCGACCGCCAGAAGGATTCGGGGGATATTTCCTGACGGGACAGAAAAATACCCGGCTTGAGAGGATCCTTAACAGATTATTCAGAAATTTCCCATGATTTGTTCACGGTTTCCGGGTATGCTATACACAGATAAACAGAGACGGCAGGCCCATGGGCACGGGCGGCCGGCCCCAACGTTACTCCTTATAAACACTCTTTTCTTTCTCTCTCTTTTCTCTTTCCTTTCTCTTTTTTCTCAGTGCCCACCTGCCGTCCCCGGGTCTCCCCGCGGGGCGGCTTTTTTGCCCCCGGGTTTCCCCGCTGATTTAATAAAAACTTAAGAGAATATCTATCCTTTTTTCAGGATCATCCGCTATAATAGAGAAAAATAGGGGCAGAGCCTAGGGGTCTGTCGCCCAACCTCTCCGATACACCTGTCTGGAAAGGAGCACGCTTTGGATATCGTACTTCAGCTGGACCATGTGTCCAAAGTATACAGCAACGGGCGGGGCGCCCGAAACATCGACTTCTCTGTGGAGCGAGGGGAAGTGGTGGGTCTGCTGGGTCCCAACGGTTCCGGCAAGACCACCATCATGAAGGCTGTCTGCGGCCTGAGCCAGCCCACCGAGGGGACCGTCACCGTCTTTGGTTCCAACGTGGTCCAGGACCGGGAGGCCGCCCTGGCGAAGGTGGGTGCCCTCATCGAGCAGCCCGCCCTCTTTGAAAATCTCACTGCCTGGGATAACCTGCGCCTGGCCGCCCGGTACTACCCTAATGTGGATGCGGCCCGCATGGAAAAGATCCTGGGGTTGGTGGGCCTGACGCCCTACCGAAAGGAAAAATGCGGCAAGTTCTCCCTGGGTATGAAACAGCGGATGGGCCTTGCTCTGGCCCTCCTGTCCGAGCCGGAGCTGGTCATTCTGGACGAGCCCACAAATGGCCTGGATATTGAGGCCACCGTGGAGATCCGAGAAATCATCATTCGCCTGGCCAGAGAAAAGGGCGTCACCTTCCTGGTGGCCAGCCACCTGGCCGGGGAGATTGAAAAGATGTGCAGCAAGGTCCTGGTTCTCCACGAGGGGGAGATGCTTGCCTTTGATACCAGGGAGGAGGCACTCCGGCTGCATCCCTCCCTGGAGGACTACTTCCTGGCCAAGGTCCGGGATAAAAAAGGCTCTGTGGTGCTGTAAGGAGGAATACCCATGACTCAGTTTCTGGCCAACCTGAAAAATGAGATCTTTAAGCTCCGAAAGCGGAAAAAATACCTGATCTTTCTCATTTTGGGCTGTCTGGTCTGTGTGGCCAGTGCCCTGCGGCTGGTGGTGGCCAACTACATTTCCCACGGGGCCATCTCCGCCCCGGCCGCCCTGGGGGGACTTACTGCCTCCAACCTCTCCTTTATCCTTGTGCTCTTTCTGCCGCTGGTGGCCATCCTAGCCGTCTGCGACCTTTTTGTGGGGGAGCAGGCTGACCGGACCATCCGGTTTGCCCTCGTGCGGCCGGTGGGGAAGGGGAAGCTCTTTTTGTCCAAGGCGGCGGCGGCTTTCGTCCTGTGTGCCTTCGACCTGGCGGTGCTCACGCTGGTCTCCGCTATCACCCAGGTGGCTCTGGGCGGCGGTACCCGGGGCATCGGGGCCATCGTTCTGGCCTGCCTGCTGGACCTCATCCCCTTGCTGACCCTGATCCTCTTCTTCTGCCTGGTAAACCAGGTGGTGAAGGGGCCTGGGCTGGTTGTCCTCCTGAGCATCCTCCTCTATGTGGTGCTGGCGGCGGTGGGGACTTATCTGCCCACCCTGGGGGGCCTGCTCTTTACCGGGTACCTGCGCTGGCACAACCTGTGGCTGGGCGTGCCTCTGCCCTTTATGGCCATGCTCGCCCGGGTGGGTCTGCTGGTGGGCTATAGCCTGATTTTTGCCTGCGGAGGCTACCTGCTCTTCGACCGGAAGGAAGCCTGACCGGTCATCCCAGGCGGGGCGGATTACCGCCCCGCTATCTTGGAAAGGGGGTTCCCCTGTGGCACAGAAAACCACCCTCCGCGGCCGGTTTCTGAAGACCTGCCTGCTCATGATCCTGCTCTCCATCCTCATCGCCCTGGTCCTGGTGATGGGGATGCTTGCCGTTTTTATCTCCCAGGTACCCGGGGAGGATAACATCGTCTTCGCCGTGCTGGACCTCCTCCGGGGCCGGTCGGAGGGCATCAGCCAGATCCTTCCATATATCGTCCTGGGGGCCGTCCTCCTGTGCCTGTGTGTGGCGGTGGTGTGCATCGTCCTCACGTCCCGGCTCACCGGGCAGATCGGTGTCACCCTCAGGACCCTCCGTCAGGATGCCGACCGCCTCCAGGCCGGGGAGCTGGACTTTGAGGTCCTCTCCTGCAGGGAGCGGGAACTGGACGAGCTGGGCAAGTCCCTGGAGAGCGTCCGCCAGCGGCTGAAGACTGCTGCAAATGCCGAGGCCAAAGCCCAGGAGGAGCGGGGCCTTCTTATGGCCAATCTCTCCCACGATATGCGCACCCCCATCACCGCCATCAAGGGCTATGTGGAGGGAATCCGGGACGGTGTGGCTGGGACTCCCGAGAAACAGGCCCACTACCTGGACATCGTCTACAGCAAGACCCTGGTGCTGGAGAAACTGGTCCGGAACATGAGTGATTTCTCTGAGTATGAGCTGGGCCGGATGCAGTATCACTTTGAATATGTGGATATGCTGGCCTTCCTCACTGACCTTGGGGAGGAGTACCGGCTGGAGGCCGAAGAAGCCGGCATGACCTTCACCTGTAGCCTACCCCGGGGGCGGTACCTGGTGACTGCTGACCGAAGCAAGCTCAAGCGGGTGATGGACAACCTTATGTCCAACGCCATCAAGTACAGCAGGGCAAATGGAGCCATCTGTATGACGGCGGAGGGCTATGAGGGCGGCTTGGTAATCCAGCTCTCTGATAACGGCAAGGGCATCGGCAGCGAGGCCCTGAGCCATGTGTTTGACAGTTTCTTCCGGGAGGACGCCGCCCGGTCCTCTGCTGTCCCCGGCAGCGGCCTGGGGCTGGCCATCTGCCGGAGTATCGCCGAGAGCCACCACGGCAAGATTTGGCTCACCAGCCGGAAGGGGGAGGGCACCCAGGCCTACCTCTATCTCCCCCTGCAGCGAGAGGAGGATATCTTATGAACATTCTGATCATCGAAGACGACCGGAGCGTAGCCGAGCTGGAGCGGGACTACCTGGAGCTCAGCGGCGGCTTCACCTGTACCCTGGCCGAGGAGGGGATCGAAGGCCTCCGTTTGGCCCTGGAGGAGGACTTCGCCCTGGTCATCGTGGACGTGATGCTCCCCGGACTCAGCGGCTTCGAGATCTGCCGCCGCCTGCGGGAGGTGAAAGACATCCCCGTCATCATCATCTCTGCCCTTGCTGACGACATCGACAAGGTCCGGGGTCTGGGCCTGGGGGCCGACGATTACATGACGAAACCCTTCAGCCCCAGCGAGCTGGTGGCCCGGGTAAAGGGCCACATCCAGCGGTATCAGCGGCTGGTGGGCAGCCGGGAGCCCCCCCGACCGGAGGTGCTGAAGATCCGTGGCCTGAAGATTGACCGGGAGGCCCGTCGGGTCTGGGTCAACGACCGGGAAAAGACCATGACAGGGAAGGAGTACGACCTTCTCCTATTCCTGGCTGAGCACCCCGACACCGTCTTCTCCAAGGACCGCCTCTTCGACAGTGTGTGGGGCATGGATGCCTACGGCGATGTCTCCACGGTGACCGTCCACATTAAGCACATCCGGGACAAGATTGAGCTCGACCCAGAGCATATCCAGTACATCGAGACCGTATGGGGCGTGGGCTATCGGTTCCGTGGCTGAGGAAAAACAGGGCCCCTTCTCCCGCGCAATGTACCGGGGTGGGGCCCTTTGCTTTGAAAACAAAGGCCGGCGCCCCGGGCAGGAGAAGCCCGGGGCGCCGGCCCGGCTCCGGGTGGAGAAGACCGGAGCCGTTACAATGAAACGGAAGGGTAAAGGAAGAAACGGATAGGATAAAGAAGGGGTCAAGCTGCCCCTGGGAAGGCTGGGGCACCGGAATGGAAGTGCTTCCGTACTTGACTTTAATGAAATGATACACCAGAAAACTTGCAGAAATCAATGGGGAATCTGCCGAATCTCCCGGATGAAACGGGGAGATTTTAAGAGATTTGCCAGAACAACTTGCAGAAGAAAGGAAATTCACCGGAACGGGGCAAATCCTGCAAAAGAACCCGGGGAAAGGGCCGAAAAGTCCCTTTTGTCTGCACGAAAAGCTGCAGGCAGGGGAAAAGACAGCCCACCTGGGTTATTTCCGGGCGGGCTGTCCTGCCTTATTCCGTTCAGAAACTGCTGATGGGAACGTCGGGGTCTTCGCCGGTGTGTTCAACGGCACGAATCTCCGCATAGTAGCGGTAGTCCTCGTTGACCTCGATGAGGACCCGGTCACCCACGCTGCGGCCCCACAGGGCTTTTCCCACAGGGGACTCCTTGCTGATGAGGCCCTTCAGGGCGTCCTGCCGGAGGGTTGTCACCAGCTGGATGACCTCGTCCTCCTCGTCCTCCTCCATCCAGAGGGTCACCCGGTCAAAGAGGCCAATGCCTGCGCCAGTGGGGGCTACATCGACGAGCCGGGCGGTTTTAATCATGTTTTCCAGGTAGCGGATGCGGCTGTCATTGCGGTTTTTCTCCCGTTTGGCGGCCTTGTACTCAAAGTTTTCGCTGAGGTCGCCGAAGGAACGGGCTATCTTGACCTCTTCGATGAGCTGGGGCCGGAGGACCAGGCGGCGGTGCTCCAGCTCCTCCTTCATTTTGTCGATGTCCGACTGGGTAAGTTCGTCATACATGGGGATGCCCTCCCTTGCCTGAGAGTTATTTCAGGGTGAAGCTCACCCGGTCGTCGCTGTTGGCCATGCGGGAGGCGATGGCGGCGGCCTCAGCCCGGGTGATGGTGCTGCCGGGCAGGAAGGCCCGGGTGGCAGCGTCGGTGCCCGTCAGGACCCCGGCCCGGTACAGCGTGTACACGGCCTCCGCATAGGAGGCGGAACTCTTCACGTCGGGGATGGCGTTGTTATTCACGGTGTTCCGGGAGGCCAGTCCGGCGGCGGGCAGAGCCTTGGCAAAGATTTCGGCGAATTGGGCTCGGGTGGCGGGCAGGGTCACGTTGGAGGTGTACCGGGCCTTGTTGATGATGCCCTTGTTGTAGGCATAGTCCAGGTAGACCTGGTACCACTTGCCGGAGGTCTGGACGAACTTCTCTGTGCCGGTGGTATAGATGGAATGGATCCGGGCGGCCATGGTGATGACCTCAGCCAGGGTCACGGTCCCGTTGGGACGGAAGGCACCCAGTTCGTCCCCCTTCATGAGACCGTACTGCACGGCGCCGGCAACCGATTTGGCGTACCAGGCACTGGATGCCACATCAGGGAACATGCCGTTCCGATAGGTGCTCTTTTTGGGGAAGTGGACCCCAGCGGTGCCGCCGAAGCCCAGACTCTGACAGTAGGTATAGGCCCGGTTCCGGAGGGTAGGGTACTTTCCGGCCACTGAGTCTGCCAGCCCAGCCTGGTGGATGTCGGCCAGGGTGATGGCGGCGAAGGAGCCCACAGTGTTGGCGGCGGCGGTGGCCACCCGCTTGGACATGCCGTATCCCCCTTGGTTCTCCAGGTCGGCGAAGTAGACTAGGGCGGCCCCGTCAGTGATGCCCAGCTTCTGGCCACGGGTGACGTAGCCGGTGATGTCGCCGTTGGCCATCTTGTCCTGGGCGGCCTTGCCTTCGGGGGTGGAGAGGAGAGTGGCCAGGGCGGCGGCCTCCTCATCGTTCACGGTCCGGTAGGACCAGTTGTCGACGGTGGTGACCTCCGTGTAGAGGGTGTCCCCCAGGATGGATTTGGCGTTGGTGGGGTTGCTGTTCACCACGATTTTTATCAGGGCCAGGGCGCGGGTGCCGTGCCACTGGATCTTGCCCACGGACACGGCGCCGTTGTCGTTTTTGTTGATGGAATTATAGGTGCCCTCGTGGGAGTAGATCAGCTCCAGGGCGGCGTCCACGATGGCCTGGGTGGTGGGGGCGGCCAGAGACAGGGGGGCCATGCCCAGAAGCATTACGCAGGCCAGGAGGGCGGCAGTGAGTTTTTTCATGAGAATCTCCTCCAATTGCGGGTGTTTTTCCGTAATAAGGAAAGAAGTGTCTATAATTATACCACAAAATTGAAAACAAGGCAATGGACAGGGAGGTATGCCGGGGCACCGCTGGGCTTCAAGTTTGCTGCAGCAGAGGACGATAAGGGATTATGGAAACGCGGCATCAAGTTCTTCAGCAATGAAAGCAAGGTGGCATGTAGATATTATCAATGCTGGCAATCCAAATCAGCAATGAATAAGCTTTTGTTTTACGCAGAGCAGCTTAGTGCTGAGGGCCCTCATTTTCAATGATGCTATCTTCCATCGTTGGGCTAACCCATGCCGTTATGTTGCCAAAGCTGAAGTCACCTGTTAAATAAAACATACATTCACCGTTTTCATCTACCATACTAAGACAGCATTGCGTAATTTCTCTTGATGGGATAGCATACGTTTCAATTGCTTCATAAAGTATGCGCAAATCACTTAGTGATACTAAATCCATACGGACTGGATTAACCATGATGCTAACGCACTGCCCCGATATTCCATCAGCTTTTGCAAAGGATATATCGTCAACCAAAAAAGAGTGAGAAGTAATAATATTACTTAAAGCGCTTTTCGGATCATCGGCAAATGATTTGCTATCCTGCGCGTTAATTTTATCTTTGAAACCTGAATATTCGCTTGCCGCTGCAACGTCTGCCTGATAACAGCTATATATTTGTTTAGCATCAGAATTATAAATGTTAATTTGAACATTCATTATGGCACTATCAACATCACGACTATGTACAGCCGTATAAACACTGTGAATAGCGTTGACATCATCTACTGTACAGCGGTCTTTTCCTGAAGAAATCAGATTGACTTCTAATGTGTCTTTGTTGATTTCAACAGAACTATAGTTGATTTTTCGCTCATTCAAATATCCATCTATAGATTGTTCAAGTGCATATGCTTTAATAGTGGGTTGTACGCAGGCAATAACAAGAATTACCGCCAAGCATACGCAAACTACTCCGAATGGCTTTCCCCATTTAATAGCGTTCATAATTAACCTCCTCAGTCACGATACGTTTTTAAAGAGATGCTGATATCCAAAAGACTATCACGGACCCGATACAGTATAACTTGTTACAGAACCAGAGACTGAATATGGAGATTCTGCCGTAGGTGAAACGGCATTGTTCCCCCAAACATTATTTGATTCTTTAATTTTAACGTTAGAAAACTCAAACGGACCCATTTGGAGATTTTTTATGTACTTCTCCTTGCGCCTGAAGGTTTGATACACCAGACAATGTTGAACTAACTTTTGCTGCGCTTGCAAATGTACGCATGCCATTTTCCATCGCTTGCAAGATACTCAACTTTATAGGTTTTACTCGTTCCTGATTCTTGGGTTCCGTAGTTGGTTGTCTGTCAAAAACAAGTCTTGGTTTTGGGACTCGGTTCTTTACTACCGGCGGCTTCTGTGGTACAATAGAGAGGAATTCTCTCAGGGGGTGAATAGCATGGCAAAGGGTGAAAACCAGAAGCTGAAGCTGCTCTATCTGGTAAAAATACTGTCGGAGGAAACTGACGACGGGCATTTTCTCACCGTCCAGGATATGATAGACCGGCTTGCGTCTTGCGGCGTCAGTGCAGAGCGCAAGGCCCTCTACCGCGACTTGGATGAGCTCCGGACATTTGGCCTGGATATCCTCAGCGAGCAAATCGGCAGAAATGTGTACTACCACCTTGGGCACAGGGACTTTGAGCTTCCCGAGCTGAAGCTGCTTGTGGACTCTGTCCAGAGTGCAAAATTCATTACGGAGAAGAAATCCGGAGACCTCATAAAGAAGCTGGAGGCGCTGGTGAGCAAATATGAGGCCAGGCATCTCCAACGCCAGGTGGTCATATCCGGCCGCGTGAAAACCATGAACGAGAGTGTCTACTACAATGTGGATGCCATTCACGAGGCCATCAGTTCCAACCGGCAGCTTCGCTTCCACTATTTTCAGTGGACCGTAAAAAAGAAAATGGAACTGCGCAGGGACGGCGCCTGGTATGTGCTCTCTCCATGGGGCCTCATCTGGGACGATGAGTATTATTATATGGTCGCCTACGATGCTGCCGATGAGAAGGTCAAGCACTACCGCGTCGATAAGATGCTGAACATCAAAATAGAGGACGCCCCGCGCCAGGGGAAGAAGGCCTTCCGGGAATTCAATCTGCCGCGGTATTCAAAGGGCCTCTTTGGTATGTTCAGCGGGGAGCGAACCACTGTCAGGCTGGAATGTGCCAACGATATGGCCGGGGTCATCATTGACCGGTTCGGCAAGGAGATCTCCCTGCGCCCGGTGGATGAGGCGCACTTTTCCTGCCTTGTGGAGGTTGCCGTCAGCCAGCAGTTCTTTGGCTGGATCTTTGCCCTGGGGGAGGGGGTAAAAATAACGGAACCGCACGATGTTGTGGAACAGCTCCGGGAGGAGGCAAAGCGGCTGTACCGTCAGTACCTGCCGGAGGAAGCGCCTGAGGCAGAATGACCGAGCGTCATTTTTGGTACAGATCGTTTGGTAAGCTGACAGCGTAGAAAGTGATTCAAAGGAGTGCTGCACGATGACAGTGAAACAGGCGGAAGCCATCCGCAACGATTTTGCAGGAAAGAATAACCCCACGGAGGACGAGTTCTTTGCCTTTACAGAGGCCATGGGATTCCTGATCGAAACCAATAAAGACCCCCGCGATATGATGTATCTGGGCGGCGTGTATTACGAGCTGAAGCAGTTCGACCTTGCGCTGAAGTATTACGAGATGGCTGCCACCTATGACTATGAGGAGGCCTACAACTGCCTGGGCTACATCTGGTACTACGGCAGGACCGGCGAGAAGAATGATGAGAAGGCCTTTGCGTGCTTTTCCAGGTCTGCAGCCCTCGGCAATATCCAGTCCGAATACAAGATCGCCGACATGTACAAAAATGGCTATTATGTGGAGCGGGACTATGAGAAATACAAGGAGATCATAAAGTCCCTTTATCCGAGGGTAAAGGATGCGAGATACCTGAATGATCCCCTGCCGGAGATTTTTACACGCCTGGCCAGGATCTACACCGAGGAGGGGCGCATGGACGAGGCGGTACGGCTCTATTACGCCGCCAAGGATTTCCTTGCACAGCGGCTACGGTATAATGCCTTCTTCGGGGATTTGAATAATATGAAGTGGCTCATTGACGACCTGTATCGCCTCGTCGAGCTCGACGACGCCGCTGTTGATTTTTACGACCTTTATCATTTGCTGAAGAGCCCCTGCACCGTGTCCTTCCGGTATAAGAAACAGGTTTACACCGTGCAGGCCCTCGAGGAGGACGGCCGGTGTGTGATTTGTTTCGAGGATGCCTGGTACCGGACCCGGGAGGATTTCTTCAGCAAGGCGACCATAGGCAGGACCCGCCTGACGGATATCTGCCACAACTTCTATATGTTTGAGGTACACAGATGAGGGAAATCCGGAAAAGCGACCAGGCGTCCGTTTACGAAAAATACGAGAAGCTGCTCCTGGAACGGGACGCCCTGCGGAAAGAGGCCGGGAGTTGTCTGACCGCGTATATCAAGGAATTCGGCGAGTTCATAACCAAGGTCTTTGAAAAAAAGATCGACTGTATCTCCAGGAAAAAGAGCATTGCCTTCTGCCAGGCGGCGGTGAACCGCGGGGAGCCGGTCAATGCTTCGGAGCTTCAGAACTACATCGAAACGACTATGCGGGAATACAATGCACAGCTTGCGCAGATGATTGAGGAGTACAGAGAGGCGCAAAAGGTCGGGACTTCCACCGAATACGACTGCATCAGGAGTAAGCTCCTCTATCGGCGCATTGCAAAGCTGATTCACCCGGACATCAGTCCGAAGGCCTGGGAGTATCCGGAAATTGCCGATTTATGGAACAGGACGCTCACCGCCTACGGGCTCAATGACGCTGAGGAGCTCACCGCCATAGAGGTCCTTGTCCACAAGGCCTTGGATGACCACGGCTTCGAGCCCGGGGAGCTGGTCCTGGAGAACCTTGACGAGCGGATCGCACAGCTCGAAGAGGAGATTAGTAAGATCATCAGTACAGATCCGTATCGGTATAAGGACCTGCTTGAGGATGCCGCTGCCGTCGCCGAAAAGAAACGGGCACTGGAGGAGGAGTATGCGTCCTACGCACGATACGCAGACGAACTTGAGAAGACGCTGAAGCAGCTTCTGATGAGAGGAGTGATCATCGAATGGCAGGAGAGCTGACCGTCGCCGGGGGAAACGACCTGGTTACTGCCATCAGCAATACCAATCTCGGAGACATCATAAAACCGCTGACCCAGGAGATCCATCTGTTTGATACCAACATCGCCGGGACGACGTACCTAAAGGACAAGACCGTTCTGGAGGAAATCCAAGTCGGCGACAGGCTGAACCTACGCCGGGAGGACAATAAGTTCGACCGGAATGCCATTCTGGTCCTGACGGAGGACGGCAGAAAAGTGGGCTATGTGCCGGAAAAGGACAACCTGATTTTTTCCCGCCTCATGGATGCGGGTAAGCTGCTGGTCGCCCGCATCACGAAGGTTACCCCTCATTCGGGCTACACACAGATTTCCATCGGGATATTCCTCGTGGATTTTTAAAAGCCCGGTCCGATGTCTCACGGGGAAGGGAATCAGAGCACGGGACAGATGCTCGGTTTCCGTCTGTGCCGACAAGTGAAAACCAACAGGACAGAAAGAGCCCGGTACAGGCCGACGATTTATCAAAGGCAGCCTGCACCGGGCATCGTGTCAGAGACAGAAAACTCCGAACGTATTTGCAGAAAATACGTTCGGAGTCTGTAAAGTTGGTGCCGGTGACCGGACTCGAACCGGTACGCTGTTGCCAGCGGTGGATTTTGAGTCCACTACGTCTACCAATTTCATCACACCGGCAAAGGGGAATTGCAAAATCGATTATACATCAGCTTGCCATGGATGGCAAGTGTTTTTCTTTTGTAATTTTTTTCAAAGAAACCATAGGAAAACCGGCCGGAGTGTGGTATGATATGTTATTATGGTATTACTATGAGAACGTGTGGGGCTGATTCCTGAGCTCCGCACGAAAAAATACCGATGACCGAGAAGACCAGGCCCTGCTCCAATTGGCGTGGGCAGGATGGGGACAGTCCCGGAGAAAGGAGCCAACCTATGAAAAAAATTCTGGTTCTGGAGGACGAAGCAAATATCCGCAGCTTTGTGGTGCTCAACCTCAGCCGGGCGGGCTATGAGGCCATTGAGGCTGGCACCGGGGAAGAGGCCTTGGAGCAGCTTCGTCTGAATCCCGATGTGCGGGTGGCCATCCTGGATATCATGCTGCCTGATATGGACGGATTTGAGGTCTGCCGCCGAATCCGGGCAGGCAACTCCAAGATTGGCATTATCATGCTCTCTGCCCGCACCCAGGAGATGGACAAGGTCACCGGCTTTATGACCGGTGCCGATGACTACGTCACCAAACCTTTCTCTCCTATGGAGCTTACAGCCCGCATCGATGCCCTCTACCGCCGCATCGGAGGGGAGATGATGGACGAGGGAGAGCTCCAGCAGCCCCCCTTCACCCTGAATACCCGCAAGCGCACCCTGGAGAAGAATGGACAGAGGATTAAACTCACCCAGGTGGAGTACGCCATTATGAAGCTGTTCATGGAGAATCCCGGCCGGGCTCTCTCTCGGGCCGATATCCTAAAGGCCGTGTGGGGGGAGAACTACCTGGGCGAGCTGAAGATCGTGGACGTGAACATCCGCCGCCTGCGGATGAAGATTGAGGATGATCCTACCAGCCCCATCTGCATTAATACCATTTGGGGTTACGGCTACAAGTGGGAATTCTAACGGAGAGCTGTGAGGGAAGCGTGCCATGAAATCCATTCCGATTCCAAGGATCCGCGGCATCCGCAAGCGGTGGATCCTCAACACCATCAGCATCCTGGTTCTCATCCTGGCTCTGATGGTCATTGCTTTCTCCCTGGTTATGAGGAGCTATTACGAGACTGGCATCCAATCTGATCTGGAGAGCCAGGCCCGTACAGCCTCCGCCTACTTCGGCACCTACGCCTCCGCCAACGACCCCGGCGGCAGCAATCAGCTGTCCATGGCCCAGGACTACGTGAGTTCCTTTGAGGACGGCGGCAGCATCGAGCTCCAGCTCCTTGCTCCGGACGGCAGGGTCTGTTACGCCTCCAACGGCCTGACGCCCTCCGGTACCATGCCTGAGACAGAGGACATCATTGACTCCCGGGATAGCCGAACGGTGGCTTCCTGGGTGGGGACCCTGTCCCAGACTGGGGAACGGGTCACTGCCGTGTCTGCCCCCCTCATCCGTGGTGATACTCTGGTGGGCTTCATGCGCTATGTGAGCCCCATGCACACGGTAGACCGACAGGTTACCCTGCTGACGCTGGCCGCTGTGGGGGCTTCCCTGGTTATCCTGACCTTGGTATACATCTCAAACAGCTACTTTGTGCGGTCGATCGAGGCCCCTGTCCGAAACATCACCGGCATCGCCCAGCGTATCGCCGGGGGCAGCTATGGCATACAGCTGGAGAAAAAATTCGACGACGAGATCGGCGATCTCATCGACGCCATCAACGACATGTCCTTGCGGATCAAGCAGGCAGAGAGTATGAAGTCCGAGTTCATTTCCTCTGTCTCCCACGAGCTCCGCACTCCTCTGACAGCCATCACAGGCTGGGCCGAGACTATCATGAACGGTGAGGCCCAGGACGAGTCGGATATCCGCAAGGGTATGGGTATCATCGCCAGCGAGGCACGACGGCTCTCCGGCATGGTGGAGGAGCTGTTGGAATTCTCCCGCATCGAGGACGGCAGATTCACCCTGTCCATTGAACCCATAGACATCAAGGCCGAGCTGGAGGACGCCGTCTACACCTACCACGAGTTCCTTGCCCGGGAGGGCATCGCCGTCTATCACAGCGATTGCCAGGAGGAGTTTGGCCCCATCCCCGGAGACCCCGACCGCCTGCGCCAGGTTTTCTGCAACCTGCTGGACAACGCTTCCAAGCATGGTGGGGCGGGTAAGCGCATCGATACGGGCATCTACCCGGAGGCCGGGGATGTGGTCGTCACCATCCGGGACTACGGCCCCGGCATTCCCCCGGAGGAGCTCCCCAATGTGAAGTACAAATTCTACAAGGGCAGCTCTACTGCCCGCGGCAGCGGTATTGGCCTGGCGGTCTGTGAGGAGATTATCACCCGCCACAACGGCGAGCTCACCATCCGAAATGCCGACGATGAGGCAGGCGGCTGCCTGGTGGAGATTCGACTGCCGACTGGAACATAAGTTCGATAAAATTCTTGCATTTTCCCCTGTTCTCTGTTACCATATATCTGCACCCATTTCGTGAATCCGGTGCGGATTCGGTCCAGAGGACTGGGACCGATAGGAGAGACTATGGAACGTAAAACCACCTGCGGCGCAGCCGACCAAAGCTGTGCCTTCCGCACCACCATAGGAGGACAGGCCCTCATCGAGGGTATCCTCATGCGCGGACCCCAGAAGCAGGCCACCGTGGTGAGAAACCAGGAGGGCGGCCTGGAGGTCCGGGAGGAGGAGCTCAGGCTCATCAAGGACAAGCACCCCATACTGGGAGTCCCTTTCATCCGTGGGGTCTTCACATTCCTGGGGTCCCTGGTCAACGGCGTCAAGGCCCTCATGTGGTCGGCGGAGTTCTACCCCGAGGATGAGGAGGAGGAACTCTCCCCCTTCGAGCAGTGGCTGGAGCGCCACTTTGGCTCTGAGACCCTTATGAAGTGGATTATCGGCGTGGCTGTGGCAGCGGGCATTGGCTTTTCCATCCTGCTGTTCATCATTCTGCCCACCCTGGCCACTACCGCCCTGCTCCACTTTTTCCCCGATGCACCCATGTGGGTCCGGAACCTGCTGGAGGGCGTGGTCAAGCTGATTATCTTCTTTGTCTATCTGATCCTCTGTTCCCGCCTGAAGGATATCCGGCGGACTTTCCAGTACCATGGGGCGGAGCACAAGACCATCTTCTGCTATGAGCGGGGTCTGGATCTCACCGTGGAAAACGCCCGGGAGATGCCGCGGCACCACCCCCGGTGCGGCACCAGCTTCCTCTTCGTGGTCATTGTCGTTGCTGTGCTGGCTGCCTGCGTGGTATTTGCCCTGCCTGGAATCCGGGACGTGGCCGCCAATCCCGTGGTGCGAATTCTGCTCCACCTGGTGTTGTTGCCCCTGGTGGTCTCAGTGACCTACGAGATTAACCGCTTCATTGGGCGCCACGATAACCCGGTGACCCGTTTTCTGTCGGCCCCCGGCCTGTGGATGCAGAATTTCACCACCTTCGAGCCGGACGATTCCATGCTGGAGGTGGCCATCGAGGCTCTGACACTGGTCCTGCCCCGGAAGGCAGGCGACGATGCCTGGTAAAAAAGCGACTGGCACGATACGATACAATGACCGGATTGGGGTGTGAACTGTGGCCGTAACTTACTTAGATCTATACTATATCATCAATAAACGCCTGGCAGCAGTGGGCATCGAGGCCGCCCGGCTGGAGGCCAGGGAGATCCTCTGTGCGGCCTCCGGGAAGACCCCGGAGAAGTTCCTGCAGGATATGAATATCTACACCACCGATGAGATTATCGAGACAGCGTCGGCCATGGCCGCCCGGCGGGAAGCCGGAGAGCCTGTGGCCTACATCGTGGGGGAGTGGGCCTTCTGCGGCCTGAATTTCCACGTGAACGAAAACGTGCTCATCCCCCGCATTGACACCGAGATGCTGGCCAACATTGCCGTAGACCGCCTCCGTCGGGAGACCGGCAATCTGCGGGTACTGGACCTCTGCGCAGGATCGGGGTGCGTGGGTATCACCATCGCTCAGCGGTTGAAAAACGCCCGGGTGGTGCTGGTAGACCTGTCTGCCGGGGCGCTGGAGCTCTGTAAGAAGAACATCCGCCGCCACAACCTCACCGGCCGGGTGGTCCACATGAGGGGAGACGCGCTCCAGGCACCCAGTCATGCCCTGGGGCAGTTCGACATGCTGGTGTGTAATCCCCCCTACATCCCCTCCGGGGATATCCCCGGGCTGGACAGCTCTGTGAAGGACTATGAGCCCCTTATGGCTCTGGACGGTGGGGAGGACGGCCTGGACTTCTACCGGGCCATTACCACCCTCTGGATGCCGGCATTAAAGCCCGGCGGACACCTGGTGTATGAGGTGGGCATCGACCAGTCTAAAAAGGTGGGGATGCTGCTCCGGGAGGCCGGCTTTGAACAGATTCGAATCACCCGGGACACCGGCGGGATCGACCGGGTGGTTGAAGGGCGGAAGCCCATGGAACGGGAGATCCCCGACGAACCCCGCGAGAGAAAGCAGGAGGAGAGTTGACTATGGCAGAAAAGAAGAAGACAGTGGAGTCCGCAGCCCCGGCCTCCGATAAGAAAAAAGCCCTGGAGACCGCTATGGCCCAGATTGAGCGGACCTACGGCAAGGGTTCTATCATGCGCCTGGGAGACAACAACAGGGCTATGGTTGAGGGCATCCCCACCGGATCTTTGGCATTGGACCTGGCTCTGGGCATCGGCGGCGTCCCCCGGGGACGGATCATCGAGATTTATGGCCCCGAATCCTCCGGTAAGACTACCCTGGCGCTCCACATTGCTGCAGAGGCCCAGAAGAGGGGCGGCGAGGTGGCCTTCATCGACGCAGAGCACGCCTTGGATCCCACCTATGCCCGGGCCCTGGGCGTGGACATCGAGAACATGCTCATCGCTCAGCCCGACACCGGCGAGCAGGGCCTGGAGATCTGCGAGGCCTTGGTGCGCTCCGGCGCTTTGGACGTCATTGTGGTGGACTCCGTGGCTGCCCTGGTGCCCCGGGCTGAAATCGAGGGTGACATGGGAGACTCCCATGTGGGTCTTCTGGCCCGCCTCATGAGCCAAGCCCTGCGAAAGCTGGCCGGGTCTATCTCCAAGACAAACTGCGTGGTCATCTTTATCAACCAGCTCCGGGAAAAGGTGGGTGTTATGTACGGCAATCCCGAGGTTACCACCGGTGGCCGGGCCCTGAAGTTCTACGCCTCCGTCCGTATTGATGTGCGCCGGATAGAGGCCATCAAGGCCGGCGGTGAGGTCATCGGCAACCGCACCCGGGCTAAAGTGGTCAAAAATAAAGTTGCACCTCCCTTCCGGGAGGCCGAGTTCGACATCATGTACGGCGAGGGCATCTCCAAGTACGGGGAAATGGTCGACCTGGCTGTAAAGTTGGACATCATCCAGAAGAGCGGGTCCTGGTTTTCCATGGGCGAGGAACGCATCGGACAGGGCCGTGATGCTGCCAAGCAATACTTGAAAGACAACCCGGACCTCTGCGACTATGTGGAGCAGCAGATCCGGGAGAATGCCTTTAAGCTCCTCAGTGCCCAGGGACAGGCTGCTGCCCGGGCCGCTGGGCGGGCGCCCCAGGAGAATGCCGTTACCCACGCCGCTCAGCCCAGAACTGCTGCCGCTGCCCCCCGGGGCATCGACGTGAGTGCCGACGACTTCGACGATGAAGATTGAGGCCCTGGTGCCTCCGGCCCGACCGGGAAAGCCGTGGACTCTGCACCTGGAGGGGGGAGAGACCCTGAAGGTAGGGGAGGGCGTGGCGGCTGACTTCGCCCTCTGTACCGGAAAGATCCTGGAGGAGGAAACTCTGAAGGAACTCCGGACGGCCGTTCGATTTGCTGCTCTGCGGGATTATGCCATTACCCTGCTAACGGGGCGGATCCTTTCCACCGGGATGTTGGCGGAAAAGCTGGCGGCCCGGGGGGCTGAACCCGTTCAGACGGAGGAGATTGTGGCCTGGGCCGAGGACGTCGGTCTGCTCAACGATAGAGAATACGCCATGGCTCTGGCCCGGCATGGTCAGTCACGGGGCTGGGGCGTTTATAAAATCAAAGCCGAATTCCGCCGTCGAAGGGTCCCCCGGGAACACTGGGAGGAGGCTCTGGCGGCATTGGACGGACCGGAGGAGGCCATCGATGCCTTCCTGGCCCGGAAGCTCACCGATCCCGAGGACCGCAAGCAGGTAAAGAAGGCCGCCGACGCACTGATGCGCCGGGGATTTACCTGGGAGCAGGTGTCGGAGGGGATTGAGCGATCCCGCCGGGCCTGGCGGGACGGGCACTGACAGGATACAGATAGGAGGATCACAGTGAAAGTTGGATTTATCTCCCTTGGCTGTGCGAAGAACCAGGTCAACTGCGAGCAGATGATCTGGCAGACCTATGAGGCCGGGTACGAGGTGGCCCTGGGGGCCGAGGACTGCGACGCCGTGGTGGTGAATACCTGCGGATTCCTGGAGGAAGCCCGACAGGAGGCTCTGGCCGAGATCGAGGCTCTGGTCGAGCGGAAGCGTGCCGGTAAGCTGGAAAAGATTATCGTCAGCGGCTGTATGGCACAGTGGAAGCGGGAGGAATTGGAACAGCTCTGCCCTGATGCCGATGGCTTCATCGGCGTGGGGGGCTACGAGGACATCGGGAAGCTCCTGGGGCAGTTGGAGAGAGGGGAGAAGGCATCTCTCTTTGGGGACATCCACGCCCCTGTGCCTGAGGTGGATCGGGTGGTCTGCACGTCCGACCACTGGGCTTGGCTCCGCATCGCCGAGGGCTGTGACAATCGGTGCGCATACTGTGTCATCCCCTACATCCGGGGCAGATTCCGAAGCCGCCCGGAGGAGAAGATATTAGAGGAAGCCAGGAGTTTGGTCGAGGCCGGGATGAAGGAGCTCATCGTAGTGGCCCAGGATACCACCCGCTATGGTCTGGACCTTTACGGGCGGCGGACTCTGGCGGAGCTTCTGCCCAAGCTCTGCGCCATTGAGGGCGTGGAGTGGATTCGCCTTCATTACCTCTATCCCGATGAGATTACCGACGAGCTCATTGATGTTATCGCCAGCGAGCCCAAGATCGTCAAATACATCGATCTGCCCATCCAGCATATCAGCGACCGGATGTTGCGGGCCATGCACCGTCGGGGCACCGGAGACGAGATTCGGGCCCTGTTCCGCAAGCTTCGGGACCGTATTCCTGGGCTGGTCCTGCGGACCAGCCTCATCGCCGGCTTCCCCGGGGAGACTGACGAGGACTTTGAGGAGCTCTGCGAATTCCTGCTGGAGCAGAAGATTGAACGGGCCGGGGTCTTCCCCTATTCCCCTGAGGCGGGAAGCCCCGCTGTCAACCTGCCTGACCAGGTGGACGAGGATGTGAAGCGCCGCCGGGTAGAGCTCATCACTGACCTGCAGCTCCGCGTGGTAGACGAGTTCTGTGAGAGCCAGGTGGGCAGGACCCTCCGGGTCCTCTGCGAGGGCTACGACGACGAGACCGAGCTCTTCTTCGGACGCAGTGAGTACGATTCCCCCGGCATCGACGGCGTCGTCCACTTTGAGGGAGAAGAGGGGGGCGTCCGCCCCGGTGGAATCTATCGGGTGAAGATTACTGCGACATACGACGGCGAGCTCATCGGCGTCATTGACAACGAGGAGGAAGAAACATGAATACTGCGAACAAACTCACCATGATTCGGGTGGTTCTCATCCCTGTGTTCATTGTTCTGCTTTACTTGGAGGCGACCATCCCCGCCGTCCTTGTCTTCATCCTGGCCAGTGTTACAGACTTTGTGGACGGCTATGTGGCTCGCCACTACCACCAGGTCACCGATTTTGGTAAGTTCATGGATCCCCTGGCGGATAAGCTCCTGGTCATCTCTGCTATGGCCTGGTTTGTGGAAGTGGGCTGGATGCCCGGGTGGGCATTCTTTATCGTTCTTGCCCGGGAATTCGCTGTCACCGGTCTGCGGCTGGTAGCCGTTGAGCAGGGCCGGGTCATTGCTGCAGGTTGGTCCGGCAAGGTCAAGACGGCGTCCACAATGGTGGGTATTATCCTGATGCTGGCTTTCCCCAACAAAACCCTCATAGCCCTCTGCGTGACGGTTATTCTGGTTACCACTGTCTACTCCGGCATCGAGTACTTCATGAAGAACAAGGACGTTTTGCTCAATGGGGATTTGTAAAGCCCTGAGGCGTCTGTTACTATCCTTCAAGCAGATTAGAAAGGAGAGATTACCATGGGACCCAATAATCAGCACTACAGCTGCCCTAAGTGCGGCTATGCATATTTTGACCATGACCAGTTCCAGGCCACCGGCGGGAACTTTGCCAAAATCTTCGATGTGCAGAATAAGAAATTTATCACCATTAGCTGCCGGCGGTGCGGTTTCACCGAGCTATACCGGAGTCAGACCTCTGACGGCTGGAACGTGCTGGATTTCCTGCTGGGCAACTGAAACCGCAAAGCGGACCGGAAACGGTCCGCTTTTTTGCGGGTGAGGCCCCATGCCCCCTTGACACCCTCAGCAGGGCGTGATAATATACTGGTACTATAGACAATTGCATCTCGTGTTGAACGGGAAGAGTACTGTGCCAGAAGCGGACAGAGAGGGGCGGCCACCGACTGCAAGCCGCCCTGCGTGGAGGGGCGGGAAAGTGCGCCCGGGAGCGAGGGGGATACAGATGCCCCCCGGTTTGGCACCGTTACCGGCCCTTTAAGTGATAAAAAAGAGTGGAACCGCGATCGTAACAGTCGCCTCTTGACCCGCCGTGGGTGAGAGGGGACTTTTTCTTTTGCCTGCGGTACCCGAGCGACCAACCGTATTTCTGATTTTCGAGGTGACCCGCATTATGCCCCATTTGCTTGAAACCCTTGGCGCCTATCAGGCCCGTGACCCGGCGGCCCGGAGTAAGCTGGAGGTTTTCCTCCTCTACCCCGGTGTCCATGCCACCATCTACCACCGCATTGCACATGCATGCTACAACCATAACCTGAAATTCCTTGCCCGTGCTATCTCCCAGTGGAGCCGTTTCTGGACGGGCATTGAGATCCATCCCGGTGCCAAAATCGGTCGACGTTTCGTCATCGACCATGGCATGGGGATCGTCATCGGCGAGACCGCTGAGGTGGGCGATGACTGCCTGATCTACCACGGTGTCACCCTGGGCGGTACCGGCAAGGACAAGGGGAAACGACATCCCACCTTGGGAAACAACGTTCTGGTGGGCAACGGTGCCCGCATCTTGGGCCCCTTCACTGTGGGGGATAACGCCCGTATTGCGGCCGGTTCCGTGGTCCTGAGCGAGGTCCCGCCTGACAGCACGGCTGTCGGCGTCCCTGCCCAGGTGGTGCGCGTCCAGGGCGAGGTCGTCCACTTCGCCGATGCTGTGGACCAGATTAACGTGGAAAACCCCCTTCTGGAACGCCTTATGGCTATGTCCTCCCGCCTGGAACTGGTGGAAAAGCTGTTGGATGAGCAGTATCTGAAAGCCCACCCTGAGGAGGATCATCGGGAGGAACTCCTGCAGCTGACCAATGAAAAAGGAGAGAATAATCATGCAACTGTATAATTCTGCTACCAGAAAAAAGGAAGAATTCCAGACCCACACCCCCGGACATGTGGAGATGTACACCTGCGGCCCCACCGTCTACCACTTCGCCCACATCGGCAATCTCCGCAGTTATATCATGGAAGATGTGCTGGAGAAGTACCTCCGTTACGCCGGTTATGATGTCAACCGCGTGATGAATATCACCGACGTGGGCCACCTGACCAGCGATGCCGACGAGGGCGAGGACAAGATGCTCAAGGGCGCCAAGCGGGAGAACAAGACCGTCATGGATATCGCCAGATTCTACACCGATGCCTTCTTTGACGACTGCCGCAAGCTGAATATCAAGACCCCCGATGTGGTCCAACCCGCTACCGGCCTTATTGACGACTATATCCACATTGTCTCCACCCTCATGGAAAAGGAGTACGCCTACTTCTCCGGAGGAAATGTCTACTTCGACACATCCAAGCTGGACCGCTACTATGTCTTCAACGACCACAATGAGGAGGATTTGGCTGTGGGCGTCCGTGAGGGCGTGGAAGAGGACACCAACAAGCGGAATAAGAACGATTTCGTCCTCTGGTTCACCAAGTCCAAATTCGAGGACCAGGCCCTCAAATGGGATTCTCCCTGGGGTGAGGGCTACCCCGGTTGGCACATTGAGTGCTCCGGTATCTCCATGAAGTTCAACGGCGAGTACTTGGACCTCCACTGCGGCGGTATTGACAATGCGTTTCCCCACCACACCAACGAGATTGCCCAGTCCGAATCCTACCTGGGGCATACTTGGTGCCCCCACTGGTTCCATGTCCACCACCTGAACACTAACGACGGCAAGATGTCCAAGTCCAAGGGCGAGTTCCTCACCGTCTCCCTGCTGGAGGAGAAGGGCTACGATCCTTTGGTCTACCGGATGTTCTGCCTCCAGAGCCACTATCGCAAGGGCCTGGTCTTCAGCTGGGACAACCTGGATAACGCCGTGGGTACGTTCAATAAGCTCATCGGCCGTATCGCAAATTTGAAGCCCGGCGGAGAAGTAGACGAAGCTGCAGCGCAGGAGTTGAAGGACAAGTTTAAGGCTGCCCTGGACAACGACCTGAACACTGCACTGGCCATGACCGCCGTGTACGACGTGCTGAAGGCCAAGACGACCGATGCTACCAAGCTGGCTGTTCTGGACGACTTTGACCAGGTCCTGAGCTTGGACCTGCTGGCCAAGGCCGAGGTCAAGCGTAAGGAGGCAGAGAAGGCTGCTGCCGCCAAGTCCGCCGGAGGCTACACCATCCTGGGAGAGGGTGACCCCGCTGTGGATACCTTGGTCATGCAGCGCTACGAGGCAAAGAAAGCCAAAAACTTCGCCGAGGCTGACCGAATCCGTGACGAACTGAAGGCCCAGGGCATTGAGATCACCGATGTGCCCGGAGGAGCCAAGTGGAGCCGAATCTAATCGGCTTGAAGGAGAGAACCGAGGGAGGAGGTACAGCCATGCCTGCAAAAAATGGGGAATGCCTCATCTGCAAGGCCCCTCTGGAATACCTGGAGCGGGACGAGGTCATGGAATGTGCCGTCTGCCGTAAGAAGGAGAGCAGCAAGACCCGGTGCGTCAGAGGCCACTATGTCTGTGACAACTGCCACACCCGGGGACTGGGCAAAATCTTTGGAATCTGCCTGGCTGAGGCGGGGAAAGATCCCTGCAAGATTCTGGAAAAACTTATGGGCCAGCCATTTAGCCACATGCACGGACCCGAACACCATGTCATGGTAGGGGCCAGCCTGCTGACGGCCTACCGCAACGCCGGCGGCGACCTGGATTTGCCCGCCGCCCTGACAGAGATGCAGGCCCGAGGCCGGAAGGTTCCCGGCGGGGCCTGCGGGTTCTGGGGCTGCTGCGGCGCAGGGGTCAGCGCAGGGATGTATCTGGCTATCGTCTCCGGTTCTAACCCTTTAGCAGGCAAGGCGTGGGGAATGTCTAACGCTATGACCGGCAGAGTCCTTACCGAATTGGGGGAGCTGGGCGGGCCCCGGTGCTGTAAGCGGAACGCTTTTGTGGCTCTGCGGAGCGCCGTGGAATACACCCGGGAAGAACTGGGTGTGGAGATGGAGTTGGGACAGATAGCCTGCCGCTACTCCCGGTACAATAACCAGTGCCACAAGAAGGCATGTTCATTCAACCCGGCGAACCACCTGTGAGAAATCGAAAGCCCATGGCTGTGCTGTGCACAGCCATGGACTTTTTGCTTGTCAGAGGGGAAGGCGAAGGAGGGGGAGAGCCTTGCCGACGGGGAAGGTTCGTGCTATACTATAAAATGTGAAATTTTGTTTTCAAAAGGGGGGAGGAGCGTGTCCTTCCAAAGCTATTCCTTTCTTTTTGTTCTGCTTCCGGTGACGGTCATCGGCTGGCGGGCTCTGAACCGATTTGGGTACGGACGGACGGCTCAAGTCTTCCTGCTGGGAGCATCCCTGGTCTTCTACGCCCTGGGGAGCCTCCTGTTCCTGCCTGTTCTGACGGGCAGTCTCCTGTTCAACTTCCTGGTGGGCCGGGGTCTCACCGTCGGAGTCGGGAAAAAACGTGCCCTATTGGTCCTGGGTATCCTGGGGAACCTGGGTGTCCTGGGTTATTTCAAATACACCAACTTCCTGCTGGAGAACATCAATATACTCTTTGGGACCTCCGTGGGGGCTTTGGCCATACTCCTGCCCTTGGGGATCAGCTTTTTTACTTTCCAGCAGATTGCCTACCTGGTGGACGCCTACCGAGGGGAGGCCGAGCCCTATAGCATCTTGGAATATGCAGTCTATGTTACGTTCTTTCCCTGTGTGGCCTCGGGCCCCATCGCTTTTCACAGCGAGGTCATTCCCCAGATTCGGGCCCAGGTAGGCAGACGGGCCTCTGGCCAGGAACTGGCCGAGGGCCTGTGGCTCTTTTCCCTGGGGATGTGGAAAAAGGTCATCTTGGCCCAGACCTTTGGAGCGGCGACCGACTGGGGCTACAGCAGCCTGGCAGCCCTGGATTCCACCAGTGCCCTGGTGGTGGCCGTTTGTTACAGCTTCCAGCTTTACTTTGACTTTACCGGTTACACCGATATGGCCCGAGGCATTGGCCGGATGCTGGGGGTTACTCTGCCGGAGAACTTCGACGCTCCCTACCGGGCCTTGACCATCCGGGGCTTCTGGAAGGGCTGGCACATGACCATGACCCGGTTCTTTACCCGGTACCTGTTCATCCCTTTGGGAGGCAGCCGCAGGGGGACGGCCCGTACCTGCCTCAATATCATGATTATCTTCCTGGTCTCCGGACTGTGGCACGGGGCCGATTGGTCCTTCGTCCTCTGGGGGGGCATCCACGGGGCCGCTATGGTAGCAGACCGCCTGCTGGGCAACCGGGTGGAGCGGATTCACCCTGCCCTGTCTTGGGCTCTGACCTTCGGCTTTGTCACCTTCGCATGGATCTTTTTCCGGGCGCCTGATGTAACGTCCGCGCTGGATCTGTGCGGGACTATCGCCCAGTGCAGTTTCGGCCCACTGCCGCCGGAGCTCCTCAGCCAGTTCCACCTCCCTGAGGAGACCTGGTTGGTGCGCATGCTGGGGCTGGATTTTTCCCGGGTGGCTCTGCTGATGTTCCTGATCTTTATGGCCTTTGCCTTCCTGTTTTGCCTTCAGGAGCGGGAGGCCTGTGCTCGGAGCCATGTCATGACCGCCCGTCGGGGCGTGCTGGCCGGGGTGTGCCTCTTCTGGTCTGTAATCTCCCTGACCGGAGCAACCCAGTTTATCTATTCCAATTTCTAAGGGGGGAGACTCATGCCTCGGCGATTCCTGCTCACGTTTTTTGCTGTATTCCTGTCCCTGACCGCTATCTTTGCAGGGGTCACTGCCCTGGCGGATCCCTACTACCATTATCACGGCCCAATAGCCGGGCTGCCCCTTTGGCTGGAGGATGGCCGCTATCAGAGCGTAGGGGCGGCGGAGAACTTGGACTACGAGAACATCCTTCTGGGAACCTCGGTGACCGCCAACTTCGATGCTTCCCAGTTCGACGATGCCCTGCCCGGCCGGACCCAAAAACTAATCCTCCTGGGGGGATACTTTTCCGAGTTCTTCCGCCCTCTCGACCGGGCTCTGGAGACCCATGATGTCCAGCAGATTTTCTGGGGGGTGGATGCCAACTGCTGGCGACGGCTGGATGCTGAGAACACATGGGAAGAGCCCGAATACCTCTTTGACCAAAACCCTTGGAATGACGTGCGATATTTACTGAACAAGGACACCTTCTTCTGGTACATCCCGGATATAATCCGGGCTGCCCGGACGGGGGACTATGACGAGAGTGCCGGAGGTTTCACCTGGGGCGGGGACCAAGTCTGGAGCCGAGAGACTGCGCTGGCTGTCTATCAGAGGCCGGAAAAGACGGAGGAGAAACAACCCCCGAACAGTCTTTTGCCCGCCGCCCGGGAGAACCTGGAAAACGTACTGGCCCGGGTGGAGGCCAACCCTCAAATCACCTTTACGTTCTTCCTGGCCCCCTACAGCATCCTTTCCTGGGACAAGTTGGACCGGGAGGGGGAACTGGAGGCCATGTTGGTCATGCAGGAGGAAGTCCTGACGGCCCTGACGGCCCAACCCAATGCCCGGGTCTTCTACTTCATGGACGACCTGGAGCTTATCACCAACCTAGACAACTACTGCGACGAGGTTCATTATTCTCAGACCGTCTGCCGGGAGCTGGCCCGACGGCTGTTGGAGGAGGAACCACTTCGGCCGGAGGAGGTCGGGCCCCGACTGGAGGCCTTTGGGGCTTTCCTGGCGGGATACGATTTTGACAGCCTTTTCAGGCAGAGTTGAGAATGAGAGAAAGAACTCCCGATAACAGAAAAAAGGCGCAGATGAGTTCATTCACTCATCTGCGCCTTTTGAAAGTTCCAGAAATTATCCGATGTTCAGGGTGGGGAAGAAGCCGGCGATGTCGGCGCTCTCCATGTAGCCCTTTTCTACCCAGAAATCGGCTGCCATGCAGGCGATTTCATAGATATTTTCGGGGGTGGCGGTGTCGTTGAAGGCTTCGTTCATAGCTTTGTCGTAGAAGGTGATGCCTGTGCACTCGGCGGCGACGTCCTCGGCGCTCAGGTCCAGACCCTCGGCCATGATGGCGCAACCTTCCTCAAAGTTGGCGTTCAGGTAGTCCACAGCTCTGTACCAGCAATCGCTGAGTACATCCACGGCCTCGGGGTTTTCCTTGGCGAAGTCGGAGGAGACGGTCAGCACGTCGATGATGGCCTTGGGATAGTCGGCAGAGGAGACCAGGATGTGGCCGCCCTCTCGCTCAGAACAGTTGGACAGGGCGGGCTCCCAGGTGACAGCGGCGTCAACACGGCCGGCCAAGAAGGCCTCACCGGCCTCGTCGTTGCCCATCTCTACGATGGTAATCTGGTCTTCGGTGATGTTGCTGTCGGCCAGAGCCTGGAGGAAGAAGAAGTAAGAGGTGGCGGATTTGTCCAGAGCTACGGTCTTCCCGGCCAAGTCGTCCATGGTCTTGATGTCAGCAGTGGCGATGAGGCCGTCGCCGCCGGTGGAGCAGTCCATGGTGCAGACATACTGCTCAGGGGCACCGGCGTCATACTGGATAATGTCACGGTCCATCACCTGACCTAGGGCCTGAATGGAGTTGGAGACGAAGGCAGCGCCGTAGGTAGATTCGTCTTCAATAATGACGATCTCCACATCGTAGTTGTACTCGTCGAAGTAGCCCAGTTCCTGGGCGATGAAGAGGGGGGCGTACCCGGCCCAGGTGCAGAAGGCGATGGTCATCTGCTTGGCCTCGTCGGCGGTGTTGTCTGCGTCAGCGTCAGCGTTGCTGCCGCAGCCGGCCAGCAACCCGGCAATCAGGGTCAGGGACAGGATGAGTGCGATGATTTTTTTCATTGATTTGACCTCCTTAAACTGTTTGCTCTTCCCAGAGCACGTCCATGATTTGTTTCTTGATATGTAGGAATTCCGGGTCGATAAGCGCCGTGTGGTCTCGAGCACACTTGAGATCGATGGGAATCACCTTCTTGATTCGACCGGGCCGTCGGCTCATGATCAGCACCCGGTTGCCTAAGAGAATAGCCTCGTCAATGTCGTGGGTGATGAAGAGGACGGTGCTGCCCGTTTTCCGGCTGATTTCTGCCAGCTGCTCCTGCATGACCACCCGGGTCTGGGCGTCCAGCGCCCCGAAGGGCTCGTCCATCAGGAGAATCTCCGGCTGGTTGGCCAGGGTCCGGGCAATGGCTGTCCTCTGCTTCATGCCGCCGGAGAGTTCGTCGGGCAGGGCGTTCTCAAACCCAGACAGACCCACCAGACGGATAAATTGGTCGGCGATAGCCGTTCGCTCCTGGGCGGGGAGTCCCTTCATCTTCAGGCCGAACTCCACGTTTTTACGGACGGTGAGCCAGGGAAAGAGGCTGTATCCCTGAAAGACCATGCCGCGGTCGGCTCCCGGCTCGGTGACCGCTTTACCCGCTACGGTGACGGTACCGGAGGTGGCGGACTCCAGTCCGCCTACGATGTTCAATAGGGTGGATTTACCGCAGCCCGAAGGCCCCACAATGACAACAAACTCTCCTTCTTCTACGGAGAAGGAGACCTTGTCTACTGCAGTGACGGTGCCGCCCTTGCCTGTAAAAATCTTACTTACATCGGAAACACACAGTTTTTCCATTCTGTTCCACCTCCCTTAATCCGTCAGGCGTCTGCGCCAGGGGACGAGAAGTTTGGTGAGGAGCTTCATGAGGAAATCCGTCACCAGCCCGATGAAGCCAATGAGGAAGAGGCCCATGAAGATGACGTCAGTGGCCAGGAACCGCTGGGACTTGAGGATGATATAGCCCAGGCCGTCGCTGGCGGCCACCATTTCGGCCACCACCAGGTAGGTCCAGGCCCAGCCGATGGTAAGACGGAAATCGTCCAGGAGCCCCGGCAGGGAGGCGGGAAAAATAACCTCTTTGTAGACCTGCCACTTATTGGCCCCTAGAGTCCTGGCGGCGTTAATCTGGTTCTTGTCTACGGAGGCAACCGTGTCGCAGACCATGAGGACCAACTGGAAGAAGGTTCCCAGCCAGATAATAATGTACTTCTGGGTCTCGCCGATGCCCAGGTAGAGGATGGTCAGGGGGACCAGGGCCACCACGGGCAGATAGCGGACGAACTCAATGACCGGCTGTACGATGGCTGTGAACTTGGGGGAGCGGGCCATCAGCATGCCGCAGGGCAGGGCGACCAGGGCCGACAGGAACCAGCCCACCATGACACGTCGGGTGGAGGCCCAGCAGTTGAGCCAGAGGGAACCGTCCTGAAAGGCCAGGACCAACTGGTGGATGACATCGCTGGGAGAGGGGACGAAGAGAGGCTTCACCAGCCCCCCGTAGGTGATGAGGCACCAGGCGGCCATAATAACGAAGAAAGATACGATGGACAGCCAGCGGTAAGTTTTCTTTCCGGATCGCATAGGGTCACTCCATTTAGCGCTTTAGTCTGGTAGATTGCTAACTTGTTAATTATAGTACCCCGGGAAGGAGCAGATGTCAAGAGAAGATTTTGGTAAGCGCGGTTGATGGGAGCGGACGAGTTCGGTGCTTTGCGGGGAAGAAATTCCGGATATACCCCCTGTAAAATGCCTGATAGCAGGAGCTCTGAGAGAGAAAATGGAGGGAATTTTTTCTTCTGGAAACCGTTCAGAACAGACATCCTGCTCTGCTGCGCTATATCATCTTTTGGGAGGGACTGGAGGGCCGACATCCTACCTGAAACGAACTAAAGGGTGGGAACACACCTGGAATGAGATGGAAAAACAGACGACACAGTGGCCCCAAATTCTTCTTAAACCACTACAGATTGTGGTTTGAAAACGAGACTGACACAATTTTGTAACCGTTTTTTTGCAGAATTGCTATTGACGGAAGGAAAGGGGTCTGCTATTATGTGGTTGTTGCAAAAGAGAAAACACATGATATTGTGCAACAAAGGGGCCAAAACCACAAGATAGCACCGGAATACCGGACGGGTTGCAGAGACCTCCACCAAAAAGCCGGGCACAGCAGATGCCGGCGGTGGCCGGGCCCCAAGAAAGGAGAAGTGTTCTATGATCCTTCAGATCCGCAAGCGCGACGGGCGCCTTGTTCCGTTCCATGAAAATAAGATTGCAGAGGCTATCAACAAGGCCTTCGAGGCGACCTATAAACCCGGCTACGGGGAGGTTGCTGCTCAGCTGGCTCACGAAGTTGCGTCCATCCTTGAGGTGGAGGGGGGCGAGTGCCCCGACGTGGAGCATATTCAGGATATCGTAGAGCGTGTGCTGATGGACAACGGCTATGTCCAGACCGCCAAGGCCTATATCCTGTATCGCTCTGAGCGCAGCCGCGCCCGTGAGATGAATACCCGTTTGATGAAGATCTACGAGGATATCACTTTCTCCTCCGCCAAGGAAAGCGATATCAAGCGGGAGAACGCCAATATCGACGGCGATACCGCTATGGGTACCATGCTTAAATACGGCAGTGAGGGCTCCAAGCAGTTCTATCAGATGTTCGTCATGAAGCCCGAGCACGCTGCTGCTCACCAGAGCGGTGACATCCACATCCACGACATGGATTTCGCCCCTATGGGTACCACCACCTGCACCCAGATTGACCTGACTAAGCTGTTCACCGGCGGCTTCTCCACCGGCCACGGCACGCTGCGGGAGCCTAACGACATCTCTTCCTACGCTGCCTTGGCCTGCATCGCCATCCAGTCCAACCAGAACGATCAGCACGGCGGCCAGTCCATCGTGAACTTCGACTACAGCATGGCCATCGGTGTGCGGAAGACTTTCCGCCGCATTTATCGCCAGAATCTGGCGCGGGCCCTGACACTCCTGGCCGGACAGGAAGACCCTGAATCCGCGGTGAAGGCCAACATCCAGAAAATCGAGGACGAGACCGGACTTTTCCCCCAGATGGAGGACTGTGATGCTTTCTTCGCTGCCGAGTTGCCCTTCCTCACCGAGACCTGTGGTCTGGATGAGGCCACGGCCCGCAAGTGCCAGGACTTTGCCCACACCCGAGCCATCAAGGAGACCGACCGTGCTACCTTCCAGGCCATGGAAGCCCTTATCCATAACCTGAACACCATGCACTCCCGTGCCGGGGCACAGACCCCCTTCTCCTCTATCAACTATGGCATGGACACCAGCCCCGAGGGCCGTATGGCCGTGAAGAACATCCTCCTCACCACCGAGGAGGGCCTGGGCAACGGAGAGACCCCCATTTTCCCCATCCAGATTTTCCGCGTCAAGGAGGGCATCAACTATAATCCCGGCGAGCCCAACTATGACCTGTTCCAGTTGGCCATCCGGTGCTCCGCCAAGCGGCTGTTCCCCAACTTCTCCTTTGTGGATGCTCCTTTTAACCTCCAGTACTACAAGCCCGGTCATCCCGAGACCGAGATTGCTTATATGGGTTGCCGAACCCGTGTTATCGGCAACATCGTGGATCCCCAGCGGGAGATTTGCCCCGGCCGCGGCAACCTGTCCTTTACCACCATCAACCTGCCCCGCCTGGGCATCAAGGCCAAGGGCGATTTAAATGCCTTCTTCGAGAGCCTGGACCATATGCTGGATATAGCTGTGGAGCAGCTCCTGGAGCGCTTTGAGTTCCAGTGCCGCAAGAAGGTCAAGAACGCCCCCTTCCTCATGGGCCAGGGCGTCTGGATTGACTCCGACGACCTGGACTGGGAGTCCGAAGTCCGGGAGGTCCTGAAGCACGGCACCCTGTCCGTGGGCTTCATCGGCCTGGCTGAGACGCTGAAGATCCTCATCGGCGAACACCACGGCGAGAGTGAAAAGGCCCGCATCCTGGGCATGGAGATTGTGGGCCACATGCGCGCTCGGATGGACGAGGAAAGCAAGAGCCGCCACCTGAACTTCTCCCTGCTGGCTACCCCCGCAGAGGGCCTCTCCGGCCGCTTCGTAAAGATCGACCGCCAGAAGTACGGCGTGATTGAGGGTGTTACCGACCGAGAGTACTACACCAACTCCTTCCATGTGCCGGTGTATTACCCTATCGGTGCCTATGACAAGATTGCCATCGAGGCACCCTACCACGCTCTCACCAACGCCGGCCATATCAGCTACATCGAGATGGACGGCGACCCCACCGAGAATCTGGAGGCCTTCGAGAATGTCATCCGCTGCATGAAGGAGAAGGGCATTGGCTACGGTTCCGTGAACCACCCGGTGGACCGGGATCCCGTCTGTGGATTCTCCGGTATCATTGGCGACCGCTGCCCCGGCTGCGGCCGCAGTGAAGAGGACGACGCCCCCTTCGAGCGCATCCGCCGCATCACCGGTTATCTGGTGGGCACCCTGGACCGTTTCAACAATGGCAAGCGGGCTGAAGAGCGGGACCGCGTAAAACACAGCGTCTGACAGAGATTATGCAAAAAGGAGTCCGGCTGCGCCGGGCTCCCTTTTTTTCTTGCAGGAACCTTCTCCCACTGTCTCTGCAGGAAATACACCAACCTTGAAGGATTGGCAAAATGCACAGGAAACAGCACAACATTTGTCTATTTAAATGGGAAATAGTCTTGTAAAATGACCGAATTCAGGGTATAATCAACAGGAATATGTGCGCGAATATCGTAAGGGAATGAACCATCGAGAGACGCAAACTGCATTTCATAGAAACCTCACAGAGCCCAAAGGAGTGAAGATAATGACCGAGTTTAAGTCAGGTGTTGACCTCTCCCTGATGAATGGCGTACTCCGCCAGTATCAGGAGGACTCCACCAGCTTGATCATGATCCTGCAGCAGGCCCAGGCCATCTACGGCTACCTGCCCCAGGAGGTGATCTACCACGTGGCGGAACGCACCGGCAACAGCCCTGCCAAGGTTATGGGCGTGGCCACCTTCTACAGCTACTTCCGTCTGAAGCCCATGGGCACCTATCAGATCATGCTGTGCCAGGGCACTGCCTGCCATGTCAACGGCGCAGAGCGTATCCGCGTCGCCATCACCCAGGAGCTAGGCATCCAGAACGGCGAGACCACCGAGGACGGTATGTTCACCCTCAACGAGGTGGCTTGCCTGGGCTGTTGCTCCCTGGCACCTGTTATGATGATTAACGGGGATACCTACGGTAATCTGACCCCAGAGAAGACCGTCAAAATCCTCCGGGAGCTGCGGAGCCGGGAGTCGGGCAATGGTATCCGGTTGCTGGTGGGTCAGGGCAGCTGCGGCGTGTCCGCCGGCGCAGCCCGCGTGGCCAAGGTCCTTGCCGGCCACATGGCCGCCACTGACAGCTTTACCGTGGAGAAGACTGGCTGTATCGGCATGTGTTATCTGGAACCCATCGTGGATATCTACGAGGGTGACAAGTTCCTCCACCGTCTGGTCCGGGTGAATGAGGCGGACGCTCTGCCCATCGTGGAGGCTGTCCGCAAGAAGGATCTCTCCAAGCTGGAGCCCCTGTTTATCAGCGATGAAGACGCTCGCTTCCTGAAAAAGCAGAAGCGGGTGGCTATGGGTCACTGTGGCATCATCGACCCCACCAGTATCGACGACTATATCCGCCACGACGGCTACAAGGCTTTGGACAAGGCCCTGCAGATGACTCCCGAGGAAGTCATCGAGGAGATCAAGGTATCCGGTCTGGCCGGCCGCGGCGGTGCAGGCTTCCCCACCTGGTTCAAGTGGGACGCAGCCCGCAAGGCACCCGGTGAAAACAAGCACATCATCTGTAACGCCGACGAGGGTGACCCCGGCGCATTCATGGACCGCGCTGTTATCGAATCCGATCCCCACACCCTCATCGAGGGCATGCTGATTGGCGCCTATGCCATCGGTGCCTCCGATATGTACGTCTACATCCGAGCTGAGTATCCCCTGGCCGTGGAGCACCTGGGCCAGGCCATCGAGCAGGCCCGTGCCCGGGGACTGCTGGGTGAAAACATTCTGGGCAGTGGATTCTCCTGCGATCTGAATATCAAGATTGGCGCAGGCGCCTTCGTCTGCGGCGAGGAGACCGCCCTCATTGAGTCTATGGAGGGTAAGCGCGGCATGCCTCGCCTGAAGCCCCCCTTCCCTGCCCAGAGTGGCTACCTCAACGAGCCTTCCAACATCAACAATGTGGAGACTTTTGCCAATGTCGCCTGGATTATCCGCAACGGCGGTGCTGCCTTTGCCGCTATGGGCACTGAGAATTCCAAGGGCACTAAGGTCTTCGCCCTTACTGGTAAGGTCCGCCGGGGCGGTCTGGTGGAGGTCCCCATGGGCAACAGCCTGAGAGACGTTATCTTTGACATCGCAGGCGGCATCAAGGAAGACAAGGCCTACAAGGCTGTTCAGATGGGCGGGCCCTCCGGTGGCTGTATTCCCGCTGCCCTGGCAGACACACCCATCGACTACAAGGCCCTTGCAGCCACCGGCGCCATTATGGGTTCCGGTGGTATGGTCGTCATGGATGAGACCACCTGTATGGTCAATATTGCCCGTTTCTTCCTGGACTTTACTGCCCGGGAATCCTGCGGTAAGTGTGTCCCCTGCCGTATCGGCACCACCCGTATGAAGGAGATCTTGGACCGCATCTGCGAAGGCAGAGGCCAGGAAGGGGACATCGAGATGCTGGAGGAACTGTGCGTCTCCATCAAGGACGGCGCCCTCTGCGGCCTGGGCCAGACAGCCCCCAACCCTGTTCTCACCACTATCCGCTACTTCCGAGACGAGTACGAGGCCCACATCCGGGATAAGAAATGTCCCGCCTGCGAGTGTTCCGCCCTGCTCACCATCTCCATTGTGCCCGACAAGTGCACGGGCTGTACTCTGTGCGCCAAAAAGTGCCCCGTGGAGTGTATCAGCGGCACGCGTAAGGAGCCCCATATCATCGACCAGGCAGCCTGTATCAAGTGCAAGCAGTGCCTGAGTTCTTGTAAGTTTGACGCCATTGTCGCAGAGTAAGAAAGGAGGGTGTCACCATGAAGAAGATCAAAGTAACCATCAATGGTCAGGTCTGCACCGGCACCCCCGGTCAGACCCTGCTCCAGATCGCCGAGTCCAACGGGATCCAGATCCCCAACCTCTGCCACAACAGTGAGCTGAAGCATTACGGCGGCTGCTCCCTGTGCGTGGTGGAGGCTGAGAACAGCCCCAAGCTGCTGCGGGCCTGTGCCACCGTCGCCACCGACGGCCAGGTGATCTACACCGAGTCTGAGCGGGTCATCCGCACCCGGAAGACCAGCCTGGAACTGCTTATGAGCGACCACGAGGGCGACTGCCGCGGTCCCTGTGTGCTCAAGTGCCCCGGCAGTGTCAACGCCCAGGGCTATGTTCAGGCCGTTGCCAGAGGCGACGACCGGGAGGCTGTCCGTATCCTGAAGGAGCGCCTGCCCATCCCTGCCTCCAT